>JALSGU010000055.1 GCA_026982575.1 Paracoccaceae bacterium
GCCCCGAACCGCGCGGTCAGTTCCGCCCGCATAAAATCGTGCATTTCGGCAATGTCTGCCAATGTCGGCACCAACCCAGTGCCGATCGCCCAAACCGGTTCATAGGCTATTACGGTGTTTTCACCGGTTGCCCCATCGGGGATAGACCCTGCCAACTGCCCGCCAACAATGTTTAAGGCATCGCCCGATTTGCGTTCGGATTCGGTTTCGCCAACACAGATAATCGCCAGCAATCCGGCGCGCCAAGCAGCCAAGGCTTTGTCATGCACGGTTTTGTCATGCTCATGGTGGTCGGCACGGCGTTCGGAATGGCCGACAATCACCGCTGTTGCGCCTGCATCCGCCAGAATTTCCGCAGAAATATCGCCGGTATGGGCGCCGCTGGCCAATGCGTGGCAATCCTGCCCGCCAACTTTTACGCTGCCATTCATCGCGGCCATTGCTGCAATCAACGGGGCAGGCGGGCAGATAATCACATCACAATCAGGGTTTGGAAATTCTGCGTTCAGGCTGGCAATTTCGGCCAATGCGGCTTGTGTTCCGTTCATTTTCCAGTTGCCAGCGGCCAGTTTGCGACGTGTGTTCATGATGTTCTCCCGATAATGTTTTGGGGTGTTTATCCCAGCACCACGGGCAAAGCCATGCGGCCTCGCGCCGCTTACATGCCCTCGAATTTAATCGATTCGCCGCAACCGCATTCTTCGGTCACGTTGGGGTTGCGAAACGCAAAGCCGGATTCCAGCAAAGATGTGGTGTAATCAATCTGGGTGCCAAACAAAAACATCTGTGCCATCGGGGCAATCATTACCCGCGCGCCGTCTTGTTCAATCACTTCGTCGAGCGGGTCAATTTCATCAACATAATCCATGGTATATTCCATGCCCGCGCAGCCGCCCTTTTTGATGCCGATCCGCAAACCTTTGGAACCATTCTTGCCCATCAGCTTAATGATCTGCCCAGCGGCCTTTGGCGTCATGGTGACGGCCGGTTTTCCGGGAATGGCAAACATTACATGAACCCCAGTTCCAGACGGGCCTCGTCCGACATCATATCCATACCCCATTGGGGTTCCCATATCAGTTCCACATTCACGGATTGCACGCCGGGCACAGCGGAAACCGCATCGGCCACCCAACCCGGCATTTCACCGGCCACAGGGCAACCCGGCGCGGTTAGCGACATGGCAATTTCAATTTTATTGTCATCTGAAATCTCGATTGTATATATCAGGCCAAGATCATAGATATTGACCGGGATTTCAGGGTCATGCACCGATCGGCAGGCTTCTACTGCAGCTTCATAAAGCGGATGATCGGTGGTTGAGGGCTTGATAAGCGGTGTGCCCTCAAGCATAGGGTCGGTTGAAACATTCATGTTAAGCCTCTTGGTATACCTGACTGTTTATATAGGAAATAGCAATCCTCACGTCTAGGGGTAAAGATGACAAAAATGTTCGGGTATAAGATCAACCATCGCGACGGCAAGGCCCGCAGCGGTATTGTCAGCACTGCAAGGGGCGAAATTCGCACGCCAGCGTTCATGCCGGTGGGCACGGCTGCCACTGTAAAAGCCATGATGCCCGAAAGCGTCGCGGCCACTGGCGCGGATATATTGCTGGGCAACACCTATCATTTAATGCTGCGCCCGGGGGCGGACCGGATGGAACGGCTGGGCGGATTGCACAAATTTATGAACTGGTCGGGGCCGATATTGACAGATTCGGGCGGTTTTCAGGTGATGAGCCTTGCGGGCTTGCGAAAACTGACCGAAGAGGGGGTTAAATTCAAATCCCATATTGATGGATCAGAGCATTTTTTATCACCCGAAACCAGCATTGAAATCCAGCGGCAGCTTGGTTCCGATATTGTCATGTGTTTTGATGAATGTCCGGCGCTGCCTGCAGATGAAAAACGTGTTTCAGACAGTATGCAGATGTCGATGCGCTGGGCGGCGCGATCAAAACAGGCATTCGGGAATCGTCCGAAACATGCGCTATTCGGTATCCAGCAAGGCGGCGTAACAAAACACCTGCGGGAGGAAAGCGCAAAGGCACTGCGCGACATAGATTTTGATGGTTACGCAATTGGAGGTCTGGCCGTTGGTGAGGGGCAAGTAGCCATGTTCGATGTGCTGGATTACGCGCCCGGGCAATTGCCCGATGATAAACCGCGCTATCTGATGGGGGTTGGAAAGCCCGACGATATTGTCGGCGCGGTGCAGCGCGGGGTGGATATGTTTGATTGTGTGCTGCCCAGCCGGTCGGGGCGCAACGGGCAGGCATTAACACGGATGGGGGCGATCAACATCAAAAACGCGCGCCACCGTGATGATCCGCGCCCGCTTGACCCCGAATGCGCTTGCCCTGCTTGCAGCAATTATTCGCGGGCCTATTTGCACCATGTTTTCAAGGCTAATGAAATTATTTCATCAATGTTGATGACGTGGCATAACCTGCATTATTATCAGGAATTGATGGCGGGTTTGCGCGGCGCGATTGATGTTGGAAAGCTGGATGATTTTGTGGCGGATTTTCATGCCAAACGTGCGGATGGGGATCTGGAGCCGATATAGGGCAGGGGCTGCCGCCCCTCTTTGGTCTTTGGCCAAATTCACCCCGCGAGTTGCGGGCCTAATCAAGCGATTCAATAAACGCGATGCGCAGTTTTTCCAGTGTTTTTGTGCAGCCAACCCCGCCAAAAAAACCGTCAAGGGCATCCTGAAAGATCGGGTCTGCGCCTTTGATGCGCGAAAACAGCGACATGCAGGACTGGAATTTCATATCGTCAGGTTGGCCAAACAAGACGCCCGCGCCGGTGTTTTTATGGGCAAGCGCAAGGGCGGTGCATTCTATCAGCCTTGGGCCAAGGGTGGGGTGTTCCAGATATGCCGCGGCCTCGGCCCGGTCGGCTATGCCGAAAAATGCCGATCTCTGGCTATGGCCCAATCCTGTAAGTTGCGGGAAAATATACCACATCCAATGGGAGGTCTTGTGCCCAAAACGCAATTCCCCCAGCACGGTTTCATAAACCGTATTCTGGGCATTAACAAAACGGTCAAAATCATATTGGTGTTTCATAACAAAAACCTAGCACAGGTCGGAAAACAGGTAAACGGTGCTTTATTTTTGCGGCCTGACCAGCGGGATCATCCAGATGATACAAGAAGCTGTCCAGATAATGCTGCCGATAATCGTTAGGGAATCGCCGTATTGAATGCCAACGACGATAAAAATTATTCCGGCAATGATAAACCCGACCAAGCCGATAATCTGATACCATTTTTCTTCCATTTATCCCCTCCGGATTTCGGTTTGAGATTATAGACTTTGGAAAAATGGTCAATCGGCAAGTGATTTATCCGGATTGCTTAAATCACCAATGGGGTTGAATTATGCAGTGCCAACCACCAGCTTTTCAGGCAAGGCATTGGGGCATAGAATGATTGAAACAAAACTGTTGATCAAAGGGCAGGTGGCGCTTGCCGGAACCTTGTCAACGCCCGAAACCCAAGGCCCGCACCCGTTGGTGATCTGCATCCATGGCAGCGGTCCGCTGGATAGGAATGAAAATTCCAAACATTCAAAACTGAATATCTTTAATGCTTTTGCAGAATTTCTGGCCAAGCAGAATATTGCCTGTTTCAGGTATGACAAACGCGGCATTGGCCAAAGCGGCGGCGATTATTATTCCGCAGGGCATTCTGATTTGGTGGATGATGCCGCAGCAATCACCCGTCATTTTTCCGACAATCCCGATGTTTCGCAAATATATCTGCTTGGCCATTCCGAAGGCACAATTATAGCCCCGCAAGTGGCGCAAACCCTGCCGGTTGACGGGCTGATTTTGCTGGCGCCATTTGTAACGCCTTTGGCTGAAATTCTGGAAATGCAGGGCGCAAAAATGCAAGCATCCATTGATTCGGACAAAGGTGTTTCGGGCTGGTTTATGCGGCTGTTAACCCGTGCGTTTGGCGGGGTTCAGGCTGTGAATGCGCGGCTGATTAAACGGGTGCAAAACACCGATAAACCGGTGATCCGGCAGTATTTTCGAAAAGTCGAAGCGCGCTGGATCCGAGAGATGTTATCGCTTGATCCGGCGAGCACGTTTAAGGGCATAACATGCCCCGTGCTGGTATTGGTGGCCCGAAACGATGTGCAATGCCCGCCTGAAGACGGGGCAAAAATTGCCGAAATCATCGGGCAAAACGCAACCCTGTTGGCAATTCCGAACCTCTCACATATTTTGCGCATAGAGACCGAAGAAACCGGATTTTCGGGTTATTCCGAGCAGTTGAAGCGCCCAATAGCCAAAGAAGTGCTTTTGGCGGCTGGCCAATGGTTGGGGCGGCAGGCCAGAGATTAAGCTGCCGGAACCCAAAAACCGATGTAATTGTCCATAAATCCGCAGCCGGTTTTATGGCTCTGTTTATTGTTTTTGCATTACAGGGTTCAAACCATGGCCATACGATGCCTGAATTTGGCAAAAGGGGTTGAATTCCGATCTGCCAACCGCCAAGTTTGAATAACAAACGGAAGGCGAGGATTCTGCCAATTATTGGGGTATCGCGCCTTGCTGAAAAAGGAAAAGATATGAGTGAGCCGAGCATTTTTACCCTGCCTGTCCTGCCCTTACGCGATATTGTGGTGTTTCCACATATGATCGTGCCGCTTTTTGTGGGCCGTGATAAATCTGTCCGCGCGCTGGAAGCAGTGATGGCGGATGACAAACAGATTTTGCTGGCCAGCCAGATTGACCCTTCCGAGGATGAACCAACCACCGAGACCATTTTTGATATTGGCGTAATCGCCAATGTCCTGCAATTGCTGAAGCTGCCCGATGGCACTGTAAAAGTTCTGGTTGAGGGTAAGCAACGGGTTCGCATCGGCGAATACCTTGATAATGAAGATTTTTTTGAGGCTTCTGCCGAGCTGATCGAAGAAATGGAAAGCCAGTCCGACGAGATCGAGGCGTTGACCCGCACGGTTGCCGGTGAATTTGAGCGCTATGCCAAGCTGAACAAAAATGTGCCCGAAGAGGCGCTGTCGCTGGT
>JALSGU010000056.1 GCA_026982575.1 Paracoccaceae bacterium
CTGGAACAGGTCAATGATCTGGCGGGGGTGGTCGCCATATGAAATGGATTCGGGTGGATTATTCTCGCGAAACGCGGCAGATTTGGCTTTCCACATTGGCAAATATGTTTCAGCATCGGGAATATAGGTGGAATTTTGATAGGCATCATCCCAGTCGATGATCATTGGGTTTCCTTAAACTTTGGATTTTCATTGCTTTGAATTAAGGCTATCAAATAACAAGGCATTAGCAAAGGAAGTGTCATGAATTGCGTATTTATACAATTAAGATGTGAGCCGGGCAAAACATATGCGGTGGCGGATGCGGTTTATGACCGCGAAATCGTGTCGGAAATGTATTCAACCAGCGGTGATTTTGACCTGTTGATCAAACTATATGTTCCCGAGGGGCAGGATATGGGCAAATATATCAATGATAATCTGCTGGATATAAACGGTATACAACGCTCGCTGACCACCCTGACATTCAAGGCGTTTTAGGGGAAACCGGCGCATATGCAGGAAATATTCCAATCACTTGATCTGGATCCGGATTTTGAAATCAGCGGGTCCGGTGATTATGCCAGCTGTTTTGCCGTAAGCGATCTGGCGGCGGCATCTGTCGGGGCGGTTGGTGTGGCTTTGGCGCAACTGGTGGGGCAAACTGGCGTTACGGTTGACCGGCGGTTGGCATCGTTGTGGTTTGCAAGCTCGGTCTTGCCGCTTGGCTGGGAAATTCCGCCGATATGGGATGCGGTGGCGGGGGATTATGGGTGCAAGGATGGCTGGATCAGGCTTCATACCAATCTGGCCAGTCACCGCGATGCAGCACTTGGGGTGCTTGGGGTTAAAGGCGATCGCGCTGCCGTGGCGGATGCGGTGCTTGACTGGGGCAAAGACCGGCTTGAAACCGCAGTTGTGCAAGCTGGCGGGGTTGCGGCTGCCATGCATTCCACAACAGAATGGGCCAGCCATCCGCAGGGTATGGCCATTGCCGTTGAGCCATTGATCCATTGGCAAAAGGGGCAGGCAAAACCGTGGAAACCAACCAAAGGCCGGGCGCTGGCCGGGCTAAAGGTGCTGGACCTGACACGGGTGCTGGCCGGGCCGGTAGCCACCCGCACATTGGCGGCATTTGGCGCGGATGTTTTGCGGGTAGACCCGCCAAACTGGGCCGAAGCCAATGTGGTGGCCGATATTACGCTTGGCAAACGCTGTTGTTATCTTGATTTACACAAAAATGCTGACCGGAAAACATTTGAATATCTTTTGGCGCAAGCGGATGTTCTGGTGCATGGCTATCGCCCGGGTGCTTTGGCAGGGCTTGGCTATGATAGCAGGTCGCGCGCCAGACTGGCACCGGATTTGCTTGAGGTCAGCCTTGATGCCTATGGCTGGAGCGGCCCGTGGAGGACGCGGCGCGGGTTTGACAGCCTTGTCCAGATGAGCAGCGGTATTGCAGAGGCCGGTATGGTTTGGGCCGGCGCAAACCAGCCAACCCCGTTGCCGGTGCAAGCACTGGACCATGCAACCGGATATCTGATGGCGGCAGCACTGTTGCGCATGCTGGCAGGCAACGGGGCAACACAAGCACAGCTGTCACTGGCGCGGGTTGCGGCATTGTTGATGGACCATCCGCAGGCGCATATTGGCAACCTGTCAAAAACACCGCGAGCAGATGATTTCACCCCTGAAATAGAAACCACCCCATGTGGACCAGCCCGACGTTTGCGGCCACCATTAAGCATTGCGGGCAACCCGATGTATTGGGGGCGCAGTGCCCAGAAATTTGGCAGCAGCACAGCTGATTGGGAATAACCCCGCGCAGGGTTAAGATCGCGCGGTTTTTTCCGGTATCAATCCTTTGGGGCTGAACCGCAGCACCACCAGCAATATTACCCCCATCAGAAACAGCCGTAGATGGGCGGCGCTATCAATCAGATGCTCGCGCAAGCCGCTGTCTTCGGCCATGCCGGCGGTTACAAATTGCATCAGGGCAGGGCCGCCGCGTTCGGCTTCGATCCATACAAACCAGATCAGGAAACCACCAAGGACGGAACCCCAATTGTTGCCGGAACCCCCAACAATCACCATCACCCAGATCAAAAACGTAAAGCGCAGCGGATTATAAGTGCCGGGCGTAAATTGCAGATCAAGCGTGATCAGCATGGCACCGGCAATGCCGACCACCGCAGACCCGATAACAAAGGTTTGCAAATGGCGTTTGGTGACGTCTTTACCCATGGCCTCGGCCGCATCGCGATTATCGCGGATGGCGCGCATCATGCGGCCCCACGGGGAATTAAGGGCTTTTTCCGACAGAACCATGATGAACACCAGCACAGCAGTAAACATCAGGGCGATGCCGATTTTCACAAAGATGCCGGAAAATGCCACCGGATCCGCGCCAATGCGTTCCGACAGGCTCAAAAACCATTCCGAGGTTTGCAGATCAATGGCGCGGGGCATCGGCCCATCAAGGCCGCTGATGTTTTTAACGCCGCGCGCCAGCCATTCTTCGTTTTTCAGCACAGCAATGATGATTTCGGAAATGCCAAGCGTGGCAATCGCCAGATAATCAGACCGCAGCCCAAGCGCGATTTTGCCAACCAGCCAAGCGGCCGCCGCAGCAAACAGGCCGCCAATGGCCCAGCTGAACACGATGGGCATATTGGCACCGCCCAGATACCCCGTCAGGGCAGGATCAATCGATTCAATTGCATTGGTGGCCGGATCAAAGAAGTACCGGACCATAAAATATCCGACAATCACGGTTATAAATGTGGCAAACCCGCGAATTCTTCCGGTCAGCTTTTTGCGAAGCATAATTACCGCCCCGACCACGCCGATCAGCATCAGCAATGCCATGGCAATGCCAGCACCGCCAGCGGCCCATGCCTCGGCCACAGGTTCGGTGCGGGTTAGCACTGCGGCCAAGCCGCCAAGGGCTGCAAAGCCCATGATGCCGACGTTAAAAATGCCCGCATAGCCCCATTGGATGTTAACACCCAGCGCCATGATGGCGGAAATAATGCTTAGGTTAAGGATGGTGAGCGAAAACGCCCAGCTTTGGAACTGGCCAGCCAGAATAAGCGCCAATGCCATGGCGCCAAATAAAAGGACATTTTTCATAGCACTTTCCCCTTGAAAATACCCGTTGGTCGCCACAGCAATACCAACACCAGAATAACAAAGCTGACCGCGAATTTATAATCGGTCGAAAGCAATTGCACCAAACCATCGGGCGCCCAGCCATCCGGCCCCAGATAGGCAAGGAATTTTTTATAGGCATAGGTGATGGTGACCTCGGAAAACGCGATCACAAACCCGCCGGCAATGGCCCCCAACGGGTTGCCGATACCGCCCACAATTGCGGCGGCAAAAATTGGCAGCAGCAATTGGAAATACACAAACGGCTTAAACGATTTATCAAGCCCGTAAAGAACCCCCGCAATGGTGGCCAATGCAGCAGTAATAATCCATGCAACCATGACCACTTTGTCGGGGTTGATGCCCGACAAAAGCGCCAAGTCTTCGTTGTCGGAATAGGCGCGCATGGCTTTGCCGGTGCGGGATTTTTGCAAAAACCAGAACAGCGCCGCCACCACCATAATCGCCACTACCACGGTGATAACCTGAGTGGTGCGAATGGCCAAACCCTCGGCCAGACCTGTCATTTCCTTGAATTCACGGGCGCGCATCACGAAACGCTCGCCATCGGCAAAGCGTTGATCGCCCGGGCCGATAATAAGCCGCACAATACCGTTGGTCACAAACATCACGCCAACGGATGCCATCATCAGAATAATATTGGCGGATTTGTTTTTGCGATAAAACCGATAGATCAGCCGGTCGGTGCCAAGCACATAAAGAATGGTTAACAAAATACCAAAAGGCAGCGCCAGCAGCGCGGTGGGCAGGAATCCAAAGGAAATGCCCATGCTCTGGAACCACCAGGTTACCAAAATGGTGCACATGGTGCCAAAGGCCATGGTGTCACCATGGGCAAAATTGGCAAACCGCAGGATTGAAAAGATTAGCGTAACGCCAAGCGCGCCAAGCGCCAGCTGGCTGCCATAGGCCAAGCCGGGGACAAAAACGAAATTGGCGAATAAAACAATGGCATTCAGGATGTCGGTCATTGAATTTCCTCTGCGAATAAACAAGTTCCGGTAAAGACAGAAATAATAA
The DNA here is from genome assembly GCA_026982575.1 of Paracoccaceae bacterium. GTDB lineage: Bacteria > Pseudomonadota > Alphaproteobacteria > Rhodobacterales > Rhodobacteraceae > UBA3077. Next base: position 4,171 of record JALSGU010000056.1, read on the forward strand.
ATTCGCCATAACCAATAGTCTGCGTTGTCAAAGATGCGACAAACCCGCCGTCAATATTAAACGCCGCTGAATAACAATCACGTGCCATGCAAGTTCCTTGAAAAACCAATGTATCGGTAAAGGAGGAATCCCTGTAGGCGACAATGCTATTTTGACCTCCATGAGAAATGGAGCTACTGATAAAAATACCTTTATAGTCCTTGCCATTTTCCCGCCAAATCAAGTCTTCTCCTGATGCCATAAAAAACGTAACCAAGCGCTGATTATCTGTTCCGTCGGAAGGGTATAATTTGTCAAACACGCAATTGGCTATTGTGCTGCTATTTGTTTCTTGTGCAAAAACAGGAGATATAAATACCAAAAATATGGAAGGAAAAGCTACGATCCTCATCCCCTCACCCCCCCAAAAATGATTTACGGACCTCGGGGTTGGCCAGCAAGGCCGCCCCCGTGTCGGTGAAACGATTGCGGCCTTGCACCAGCACATAGCCTTTATCGGCAATGTTCAATGCTTGGCGGGCGTTTTGTTCGACCATCAGAATGGCAATGCCGGTTTTGGCAACCTCGATGATACGATCAAACAGTTCGTCCATCACAATCGGGGAAACGCCTGCGGTGGGTTCGTCCAGCATCAAAACCTTGGGGTTGGTCATTAGCGCGCGCCCCACGGCGACTTGTTGGCGTTGGCCACCGGATAATTCCCCAGCGTGTTGTTTGCGTTTTTCCTTTAGAATCGGGAAAAGATCAAACACCTGTTCCATGGTGCCGGCAAAATCATCATCGCGAATATAGGCCCCCATTTCCAGATTTTCCTGCACGGTCATGCCGGTAAATACATTGCTGGTCTGGGGCACAAA
>JALSGU010000057.1 GCA_026982575.1 Paracoccaceae bacterium
TTGTTGGTCGCGGATATAGCGCCAGTGGCTTATGGCCATTCGCAAATGCATAATCTTGAAGCCATGCAATCGGTTGATCTTTCGGGGGTAACACGCCGCGCCGAAGTTGATGTGCAACTGCAAGAAAACGTGCCCGAGGCCCCTTTGCGGGCGTTCTTTTTACAATCCTTGGCGCTTGGCGAAAATGGTGCCCGCTGGAAGCTTAAACTGGACGCGCTTGGCAATGCCATGGACCAGATATTGGGGTTTCCGGACATTACCGGCAGTTTCGCGGGGCCAACCTTATTTGTGCATGGGGGGCTTTCGGATTATGTAACGCCGCAGCATCACCAGCGCATTCTGGAACTGTTTCCAAATGCGGAATTTAATGCAATAGCAGACGCTGGCCACTGGCTGCACGCGGAAAAACCCCGTGAATTCCAGCAGGCTGTTACCGATTTTCTGGCGCGTTCATAAACGCTCAATCGCCAGCGCGATGCCCTGACCGCCGCCAATACACATGGTGATCAAGGCGCGTTTGCCCTGAATGCGTTCCAGCTCATAAAGCGCCTTAAGGGTGATAATTGCGCCGGTCGCACCCACAGGATGGCCAAGCGCGATGGCGCCGCCATTGGGGTTTACTTTTGCTGGATCAAACCCGAGCTGTTTGGTAACCGCGCAGGCTTGGGCGGCAAAGGCTTCATTGCTTTCGATCACGTCAAAATCATCCACGGATAATCCGGTTTTTGCCAGCAAGGATTGCACAGCTGGAACCGGACCAATGCCCATAACCTCGGGGAGCACCCCCGCATGGGCATAGCCCAATATACGGGCTTTCGGTTTCAGTCCTGCCTTTTGCGCGGCATCCGCCGTGGCCAGCACCAGCGCCGCCGCGCCATCATTGATGCCCGATGCATTGCCCGCAGTAACCGTGCCGTCTTTTTGAAAGGCGGGGCGTAAATTGGCCAATGCTTCAGCCGAGCTGGCTTTCGGGTGTTCATCAACCATAAAGGAAACCGTTTCGCGGCGTTGTTTGACATCGATCGCGGTGATCTGGCTGTCAAAATATCCGGCTTTGATGGCAACAGCAGCGCGCCGTTGGCTTTCCAGCGCAAAGCCATCTTGTTCCCCGCGCGATATGCCGTGTTCTGCGGCTACGTTTTCAGCTGTGATTCCCATATGGCCGGTGCCAAACGGGCAGTGCAGGGTGGCCAGCATCATGTCTGTGACCTGCACATCGCCCATTTTCTGCCCCCAGCGGGCCTGTGGCATAATATAGGGTGAGCGGCTCATGGCCTCGGCACCGCCTGCCAGCGCAAATTCGGCATCGCCCAGCATCAAGGCCTGCGCTGCCGAAATAATCGCCTGCGCGCCAGATCCGCATAAACGGTTAACATTCATGGCCGGCACGGATTCCGGAATGCCGGATTGCATGGCGGCCACCCGCGACAGATACATATCATGAGGTTCTGTGTTGATCACATGGCCAAACATAACCGTGCCAATTTGCGCGGGGTCAACCCCGGCGCGCTGCATGGCCACGCGGCTGACATGGGTGGCGGTTTCGCAAGGCGGGGTGCCAGCCAGCGCGCCGCCAAAGGTGCCAATTGCGGTGCGCGCAGCGTCCAGAATTACGATTTCTTTGGTCATCACAGCTTCCTTTTTCTAGAATATGAAGGCCAGCACAATAATGCTCAAGCCAAAAACAGCCCATGCGCGCCACAAAATACTAACCGCACCGCGAATATCAGCCGCATTCAAAACCCGCCTGCCATAATGGTTTACATACAGATCCTCGCTGAGCTTTCCGTCATACGACCTTGGCCCTGCCAGCGAAATATCCAGCGCCCCCGCCATGGCCGATTCCGGCCAGCCCGCATTGGGGGAGCGGTGCTGGTTGGCGTCTTGCTGCATGATATCCCATGCTTTTGATGACAGGGTGGCGGCACAAATCAGCAAAGCCGATAACCGTGCGGGAATTAAATTCAACAAATCATCCAGCCGCGCTGCTGCCATACCGAATTGCAGGTATTTTTCAGATTTATAGCCGATCATGCTATCGGCAGTATTTACCAGTTTATAGACCAGTATCCCCGGCAACCCGAATAGCAAAAACCAGAATGCAGGCGCGATCACTCCGTCAGAAAAATTCTCGGCAGCGCTTTCAATAGCACCGCGCGCCACGGCGGTTTCATCCATTGCGCTGGTGTCGCGCCCGACAATCATCGCCACCGCGGCTTTGCCTTTTTCAAGGCTTTGATCCAGCGCTTCGGCCACATCCGAAACATGCCCTGTCAAGGAGCGCTGGGCAATCAGCACAGCGGTTAGCAGCACTTCAAACAGGCCAAAATCCGGCAGGATTTGAATGAAAAACCCCAGCGCAGCAGCCCCTGAAATCAACACCAGAATAACCCCGACCCCGTTAGCACGGGTGTTATTGTTAAACCGCGCATCCAGAAATTTGATCGCATCGCCCATCAGTTTCACCGGATGCGGGATGCGCCGCCAAAGTGATTCGGGCTCTCCAAAGACAGCATCCAGCGCCAGCGCCAAAACCAGTATTTCCAGATTATTCACAGCGCCTCCTTTGGTATATTTAAACGTAATACGCCATGCCCGCATTGTTTCAAGCTTGAACGGCGAAACCGTGCCGAAAATTATTTGACCACTGGATTGTAAAACACCTGCGGTTATACTTACATGGTGTGAACCAATTATTCATGGTTAACTGGTAAATCAAAACGGTATCGGAGGGGTTTTATGGACGCGCATTTATCAAAAGAAATATTGGACGGTATCAAGCGCGCCCGCAAAAGCGCCCTGCGCAAGAAAAACCGTCTGCGGGTGCATGTTGGCGATGAAACCTATCCGGTGCTGGCCCTGAAAGGCGATGGTTTTGAGATGGAATCCGACGCCGCGCCGCATTTGCGCGGGTCGGTTGATCTTTATGATGGCGCGCGGCATCTGGCCCAATGCCTGATCATCCATTCCGAAGCCGAGGGTGACATTATGCGATACGAATTCAAACGCCGCACGGATGTTACCGATGGCCCTGCCAAAGATTTTGTTGTGGATAAAAACGCACCGGTTGCTTTGTTGCGCTAAAATCGTATACCCGAATGGCAATCACCAAAAGGGAACATCATGAGCCGCATCGTCTATGTAAACGGGGAATACCTGCCCGAAGAAAACGCCACCATATCCATTTTTGATCGTGGGTTTTTGTTTGCCGACGGGGTTTATGAGGTCACTTCGGTGATTGATGGCAAAATTCTGGCGTTTGATGGCCATGTGGAACGTTTGCAGCGGTCCTTGCGCGAATTGCAGATGGATACGCCTTGCACCATGGAAGAACTTGAAGCCATCCACCGTGAATTGATTGTGCGTAATAATCTGGTGGAAGGATTGATTTATTTGCAGGTAACGCGCGGCGCCGCGGACCGCGATTTTGCATTTCCTGTGGGGGTTAAGCCGAGTTTGGTTTTGTTTACCCAAGCCAAAAATATCCTGAACAACCCGGTGGTAGAAAACGGTATTAAGGTGATTTCCATCCCCGATATTCGCTGGCATCGCCGCGATATCAAAACCGTGCAACTGCTGGCACCAAGCCTTGGCAAAATGGCTGCTAAAGCCGCTGGGGCTGATGATGCATGGCTGGTCGAGGACGGATTCGTGACCGAGGGCACCTCGAATAATGTTTATATCGTTAAAAAAGACGGCACGATTGTTACCCGAAATCTGTCCACTGATATTTTGCACGGCATCACCCGCGCGGCGGTTCTGAAATGCGCCAACGAGGCCCAGATGAAGATCGAGGAACGCCCGTTTACCATTGCCGAGGCCCAAGACGCTGCCGAGGCGTTTTTCACCTCGGCCTCAGCTTTTGCGTGTTCGGTGGTGGAAATTGACGGGGTTAAAATCGGCAACGGAACCCCTGGCGAAACCGCAAAACGCCTGCGCGAGATTTACCTGATCGAAACCATGAAAACCGCCAAATAGCCGCTAAATCACCTTTTAATCATCATCCTTGCCTGATCAACCAGTTTAACAAACGGGTCAAGAACCGGTTTTAGCGCGGGCAGGGTTTCGACAATGGTTGCAGCAAATACATAGCCAAGTGCGGCAATAGCAAACAGGACCAACACCAAATAAAACCCGAGCCGGCGTTTTGAATTGCCACGCCCCGAATGTTGGGAGGTTGGGTCATCGGTTGTGCTGTTTAGTATATCGCGGGTGGTTTTCGGGCCGGTTTCGATATTTGACTGTGCGATTTCTGAATCCGGATTGCGGCGCCAGCGGCTGAATTTTTTGGGATTTTCCAGGTCTTGCCCGGTTTCAGTCTGGGTTGCCCGAATAAGCGCTTTGATGTCATCATCATTGCTGGGCTTTGGCGGCGGCGCAACAAATTCTTTGGGCGCAAAGACCGGTGTCGGTTTTTCAGGCTTGGTATTTTTGGGTGGAGCGGTGTCAAGACTGTCTTTAGCACCTTGAATCGCCGCAGTAAAAGATTGAGCGGTTACCGGATTTTGATCTGCCCTTGACTGGCGCACCTCGTCCAGAGCAATCGGGCGCCGGCTTTCGGGATTCGGATCATCAAAAGGAATCAACCCTGATAGGTTTTCTTTAGCGGGTATTGGTTCATCGGGTGAATCCGGTTCAGCTTCAAAAAATGCGGATTCGTCTATAGTATGGGTCTCAAGTGGTTGTTCGGCTGAACTTACAGTCACGGTATCCGGCAGAATTGCAGGGCCATCTATGGTATCTTCGGGATGTACCTCCCATGGGAAATCACCCTCGGGTGAGAGAGCTCCCGAGGCTTCATCGGTGAATTCAAACGGGGGTTTTTCGGGCTGGATGTCGTTTTTCTGCTTTGTCTCGCCTGGTTGCGAGGGGGGTGTTTCCCAAGGGTAGGATTCGCCGGCGAGGTCTTGATCCCCAGTTGCGTCCAAGGCATCCGGGTCTGCAAAAAACGGGTTGGGCGGGGTAATACCGGAAG
>JALSGU010000058.1 GCA_026982575.1 Paracoccaceae bacterium
CAACGCATCAACACTTGCCTTGGCATCCCCGTAAAACATCCGCGTGTTTTCCTTGTAAAACAACGGGTTTTCTATGCCGGAATATCCGGTGCCTTGGCCGCGTTTTGACACAAACACCTGTTTGGCTTTCCAGACTTCCAGCACCGGCATTCCGGCGATCGGGCTGTTGGGGTCTTCTTGGGCCGCAGGGTTTACGATGTCGTTGGAACCAACCACGATCACCACGTCCGTATCGGGGAAATCAGCGTTGATTTCGTCCATTTCCAGCACAAAATCATAAGGCACTTTGGCCTCGGCCAGCAGCACATTCATATGGCCGGGCAAACGGCCAGCAACGGGGTGAATGGCAAACCGCACTTCTTTGCCCTTGGCGCGCAGGCGTTTGGTTAGCTCGGAAATGGATTGCTGCGCTTGGGCCACGGCCATGCCGTAACCCGGCACAATCACAATGCTTTTTGCGTCTTCCAGCGCGGATGAAACACCGTCGGCATCAATGGCGATTTGCTCGCCTTCAATTTCCATCGCGGGGCCGGTGGGGCCACCAAAACCGCCCAGAATTACGCTCAGGAATTTGCGGTTCATGGCTACACACATGATATAAGACAGGATCGCGCCGGATGACCCGACCAATGCACCTACAACAATCAACAGATCATTGCCCAGCAAAAATCCGGTCGCGGCAGCGGCCCAGCCGGAATATGAATTCAGCATTGAAACCACAACCGGCATGTCAGCCCCGCCAATGGCCAGCACCAGATGCGCGCCGATTGCCAATGCGATCAGCAGCATCAAAATCAATGTCCAGATACCAGCCCCGTTCAGGAACATGATCAGCAACATCAGTGATACAACAATTCCCGCGATATTCATCAAGTGGCGCCCGGGCAGGATCATGGCTTTGCCGTCGATCTTTCCGGCCAGCTTGCCATAGGCAACAATAGATCCGGTAAAGGTGATCGCACCGATAAACACACCAATGAAAACCTCGATTTTATGGATGGAATATTCGGCGGCTGTCAGCCCGTCAGGCGGGGCAATCTCGGAATTGATGGCAATAAATACCGCCGCCAGACCGACAAAGGAATGTAGCGCCGCAACCAGTTGCGGCATTTCGGTCATTTGCACCCGTTGGGCAACAATCACACCCAAAACCGCACCAATGGCAATGGCGATGGTTAACAGCCAATAGCTTTCGACCTCGGGGCCAAAAATGGTGGCGACCACAGCAATTGCCATGCCGACAATGCCATACCAGACCGAGCGCTTGGCGCTTTCTTGATTGGAAAGCCCGCCCAATGCCAGAATGAAAAGAACCGATGCAGTAACATATGCTGCCTGAACTAAACCAAAACTCATATCATCTATCCCCTAGCTGCGCTGAAACATGGCCAACATACGCCGCGTGACCATAAAGCCCCCGACAATGTTGATGGTGGCAATTAAAACCGCAATTCCGGCCAGTATGGTCACCAGCCAGCCATTACCGGCAACTTGCAGTAACGCCCCGACAATAATAATGCCGGAAATGGCGTTGGTAATGGCCATCAAGGGCGTGTGCAGCGCGTGGCTGACATTCCAGATAACCTGAAACCCGATAAACACCGCCAAAACAAACACGATAAAATGCTGCATAAAGCTGGCAGGCGCATACATGCCGATCACCCCCATGATGGCAGCGCCAAAAATCAGCAACATAGTTTGTTTTCTGCCTGCGGCTTTCATGGCGGCCATCTCTTCGGCCTTGATTTCTTCAGCGGTTTTGACCGGCGCGCTTGGTTTTTGCGCGGCAATTGCCTGAACTTTCAAGGGCGGCGGTGGAAAGGTGATTTTGCCTTCATGGGTAACGGTGGCGCTGCGAATCACGTCATCATCCATGTTCTGGTTTGGTTTGCCGTCTTTGTCCGGCGTTAAATCATCCAGCATATGGCGGATGTTATTGGCATAAAGCATCGAGGATTGTGACGCCATGCGGCTGGGAAAATCCGTATAGCCAACAATGGTCACGCCATTATCCGACACGATTTTCTCGTCCATTACCGTTAAATCGCAATTGCCACCTTTTTCAGCTGCCAGATCAACCACAACCGAACCCGATTTCATGGCTGCAACCATATCGGCCAGCCATAATTTGGGCGCATCACGGCCCGGGATCAGGGCGGTGGTGATGACAATATCCATATCGGGTGCAAGTTCACGGAATTTTTCCAGCTGTTTTTCGCGAAATTCGGGTGATGAAACAGCGGCGTATCCACCGGTGGCGGCACCATCGGCCTGTTCTTCCTCAAAATCCAGATAAACAAATTCAGCGCCCATTGATTCGATCTGTTCGGCTACTTCCGGTCGCACATCAAATGCGTAAGTTATCGCGCCCAATGATGTTGCGGTGCCAATCGCGGCCAATCCGGCCACGCCAGCACCCACAACCAGAACCTTGGCGGGGGGAACTTTGCCCGCGGCAGTAATCTGGCCGGTGAAAAAACGGCCAAAATTATTGCCAGCCTCGATCACAGCGCGATAGCCGCCGATATTGGCCATGGAAGACAGCGCATCCATTTTTTGGGCCCGCGAAATACGCGGCACCATGTCCATGGCGATGGTGGTAACACCTTTGGCGTTCAGCGCCTCCAGCAATTCTTCGGACTGGGCTGGCCAGATAAACGAAATTAATGTTTGGCCCGATGTGAACCGTTTTAGTTCAACAGGTTCGGGGGCGCGCACCTTGATGATGATGTCGGATGCCTTCCACAGGGCGGCACCGGTTTTGACCACCGTTACGCCTGCATCTTTATAATCTGCATCGGAAATGCCCGCGCCAAGCCCCGCACCGGTTTCAACCACACATTCATAGCCCAGCTTTTGCAGTAATGTTGCGGATGCGGGGGTTAACGCAACGCGTTGTTCACCGGCAAATATTTCTTTTGGCGCGCCAATTTTCATAACTTCCTCCAGCAATTCGGGCAATAACCCGCGTTAGAACCCTAGCTTTAGCGGTAAAGATCCGGTTTTGGAAGTTTGCAAAGCATAACAAGTGCAATAAACTACTGCTTTATAGGTAATATAATGTCGCACCACCGTGTTTTATTCATAAAAAGTCAGAATTTCATCCAGCGGTTTTTTGATTTTTGCTATTTCGGGCACGGTGGCGTGTTTTGCGGGATGGCCAACCGCAATGATCATGGCGGGTTTTTCGGATATTGGTCTTCCCAGCATTTCAGACAGAAACTTCATCGGGTTGGGGGTGTGAATAAGGCTGGTAAGCCCTGCATGGTGTAATGCCGCCAGCAAAAACCCTGTGGCAATGCCCACCGATTCCGGCACGTAATAGTTTTTGAATTTTTCGCCATCTTCAAACTGGCCGTATCTCTGGGCAAAAACCACGATCAGCCACGGGGCAATGGTAAGATGGGGTTTGCTTTCATCGGTACCGATCGGTTCCAGTGCTTTTATCCATTCATCACCGCCACCGCCGGCGTAAAATTTATGCTCTTCTTCCTCGGCGGCTTTGCGGATGCGCTGTTTGAATTCAGGGTTGGCAATGGCGACAAAATGCCAAGGCTGGTGATTGGCGCCGCTGGGCGCCGAACCGGCTGCCTTGATGCAATTTTCAATGATACCGCGCGGCACCGGACGATCGGTAAAATCCCGCACCGAATGGCGATGCTGGATGAATTCAATAAAATCGAGCGCCGCCATATGCATTTCATCATCGGTCATGTCATGGTAAAACGGCAATGGTAGCGGATGGTATGAAATGTCCTTGCGATCGATCATTGGCAGCCCCTTGAAATTGTGATTCGTAACCACTTACATCGCGGTTTCATGTTGATTTTCATGTGGCGGGCTGTTGTTACTATGGAACAAGAAAACAATATCGGGTCCATAATTTGATGAATAACAGCTCAACATCGTGTCAACCACTTGAAATCTAAGTTAATTTTTCATCAATTTCACCATTTGTAAAGAGGTAAACCATGAAAAAAACCATCCTGTCGATTGCGGCCATGTCAGCATTCGCAATATCCGCCACTGCCGGAGAGCTGGCCGGGTATGTGCCATCAGATGATGCAGCAATGCCGGCCGTATCAGCCGTTACCGACTGGAGCGGCTTTTACGGGGGGTTGACCGGAAGTTTTGTAACCCGGGGCGTTAACCAGTATTATTATAGCGGTGTTATTGGCGATTCTCACGATTTGACCGGTGCGCAATATGGCGGGTTTGCGGGTTACAATCTGCAGCGTAATAATTTTGTCTATGGTGCAGAAGCCGCGTTGTTGTTTGGCGATGTTTATCAAATAACCCGGCCTGCCTTTTTTTCCGACATGAGCATGGATATCAAGGCGCGTGTTGGTTATGTCGCAGGATCTGCGCTGATTTACGGTTTTGCCGGCGGGTCGATGGTAACATGGGACAATAACAGCAGCGCCGGCCTGACCAACCGGGCTGCTACCGGGTTCAATTACGGCGCTGGCATTGATTTGGCGGTTTCTGACCGGCTGTTTGTGGGGGTCGAGTATATCATGCGCGATAGTGCAACCGAATTTAACGAAAACCCGGCTAGCGTGCATCTTGCGACAAGCGCTGTTCAGGTTCGCATCGGATCAAAATTCTAAAACCGGTTTGGTGTTCTGGATAACGGGCGGAAAAGTTCCCGCCCGTTTTTGCTTTATAGACATGCCTCAAACAAGGCCTTGGTGTTTTTTGCTGTCATCGCCACGGGGTTGCCGCCCACAGACGGGTCTTGCAGGGCCATCGTTGTAAGATCATCGATACGATCCTTGCCAACGCCCATTTCGGTCAGGTTTTTCGGCATATTCAGGCTCTCGTTCAATTCAACCACAAAGGCGCGAAACCC
>JALSGU010000059.1 GCA_026982575.1 Paracoccaceae bacterium
CGTTGACACCCCCCTGCCCTTAAGGCAAAAGCCCGCCCATGTTAGCCATCAATAATATTACTTTCCGCCTTGAAGGGCGCGTGTTGTTTGACAACACTTCGGTCACCATTCCATCCGGTCACAAGGTTGGTATTGTCGGGCGTAACGGCACCGGCAAAACCACTTTGTTCAAGCTGATCAGGGGGGAATGGACGCTGGATGACGGCACTGTCAAAATCCCGCAAAACACCCGTATTGGCGGCGTCGCACAAGAGGCCCCGGCCTCTGATATGTCATTGATCGAAACGGTGCTGGAGGCCGACACCGAGCGCCACGCCCTGATGAGCGAAGCTGAAACCGCCAGTGATCCGCTGCGGATTGCCGAAATCCACGCAAGGCTGGCCGATATTGACAGCCATTCGGCTGAATCGCGCGCCGCGGCAATTTTGAACGGCCTTGGCTTTGACAAAATCGCCCAGGCCCGCCCCTGCAAGGATTTTTCGGGCGGGTGGCGTATGCGCGTTGCGCTGGCAGCCGTGTTGTTCAGCAAACCCGATTTTTTACTGCTGGACGAACCAACCAATTATCTGGACCTTGAAGGCACCATCTGGCTGGAAAATTTTCTGGCTAAATATCCTTATACAGTGATCATTGTCAGCCATGACAAAGACCTGCTGAACCGTTCCGTTAACGCGATTTTACATCTCGACCAGCAAAAACTGACCCTTTATCAGGGCAATTACGATAATTTCGCCAATCAGCGCCGCGCCAAGATCGAACAACAGGTTTCTGCCAAAAAGAAACAAGACCGCGAACGCGCCCATATGCAAAGCTTTGTTGACCGCTTCAAAGCCAAGGCTTCCAAAGCCAAACAGGCACAATCGCGCGTAAAAGCGCTGGAACGCATGAAGCCCATCGCCGCTGTGGTTGGCGACACCGTGGCCAGCTTTAATTTTCCCACCCCCGAGGAATTATCCCCGCCCATCGTGCGCATGGAAAATGCCGCCGTGGGGTATGACGGAAAAATTATTCTGCGGGGGCTTGATCTTCGGATTGATCAGGATGACCGCATCGCCTTATTGGGCGCAAATGGCCAAGGTAAATCGACGCTTTCGAAACTGATTGCCGGACGTCTGGATACCATGAACGGCAAAATGATTACTTCTAACAAGCTGCGCATCGGTTATTTTGCCCAGCATCAGGTTGATGAATTGCATCTGGACGAAACCCCCATTCAGCATGTGCATCGTGAACGCCCGACCGAAACCCCTGCGAAAATTCGCGGCCGGTTGGCGGCGGGGGGGCTTGGCCCCGAGGCGGTTGAAACCGTTGTTGCAAAACTTTCGGGCGGGCAAAAAGCGCGGCTGTCAATGTTGCTGGCAACAATTGACGCACCGCACCTGATTATTCTGGACGAACCGACCAACCACCTTGATATCCAATCGCGCGAGGCACTGGTTGAGGCGCTAACCGCTTATAATGGCGCGGTTATTCTGGTATCCCACGATGCCAGTCTGGTGGAGCTGGTGGCAGACCGGCTTTGGCTGGTGAAAAACGGCGGGGTTGAACCTTATCGCGACGATATGGAAGCCTATCGCCGGATGCTGCTGTCAGAACGTGGCGGGGCGGTAAAAGACACGGTTAAAAAACCCAAACCGGTTAAAAAAGCCCCCAAACCGGTTGCCAATGCCGCGCTTAAGAAAGACGTGCGTATTTGCGAAGCCCGCGTTGCCAAGCTAACCGAAATGCGTGACAATATCGATAGGCGCCTGGGCAACAAGGCGCTTTATGAGCGCGGCGACCATGAAGAAATTGATAAATGGACCAGAAAGCGTAAAGAGGTTATCAAAGGTTTGGAAAAAGCCGAAAACATGTGGATGAAAGCCATGGAAAAACTGGAGCGCAACTAGATGGAAATCGAACTGGCACTGACCGCTTTTGTGGCGCTGTTTGTGATCATCGACCCCATCGGCCTGGCGCCGCTGTTTTTGGCGCTAACCAAAGACAACACCCCCGCCGAACGCCGCCGCATCGGTATTCGCGCCGTAATGGTCGGGTTCGGCATTCTTTTGGTGTTTGGTCTGGTTGGCGAAGCCGTGCTGGATGCAATCGGCATTGGCATGCCCGCATTTCGCATTTCAGGCGGCATATTGCTGTTTTTGACCGCCATTGAAATGCTGTTTGAAAAACGCACCCAGCGCCGCGAAAATCAGGCGGAATCCGATAATGACCCATCGGTATTTCCGCTGGCCATGCCGCTGATTGCCGGCCCCGGCGCCATGACCACCATGATTTTGCTTATCGGCGAACATTCAGGCGACATTGCCGGCCAAGCCATGGTTTTCGGGGTAATGACCTTGGTTTTGACCTTGGTGCTGATTATGTTCCTTGCAGGAAACCTGATCGAACGAATGTTGGGCCAGACTGGCATCAACCTGATTTCACGGTTGTTCGGCATGTTTCTAGCGGCGCTTTCGGTGCAATTTGTGATCGACGGCATTTTGCAAATCAGCATGTAGAGGCCAGAAATGCGCGACCCGAACGGATATAACGAAGCAACCCTGATATACCTTATTTTGTTGCTGATTATTATCGGCGGGGCAATGGCGATCGGGTCAAAACAGCAATTAAACCGGACCTTGCAACAAATGGCCATTTGGGGCCTGATTTTTATCGGCATGATCGGCGCCTATAGCATGCGCGACCAGCTTGAAGAACAGCTTTTCCCGGCGCGCCCATTGATGGTTGATCGTGGCACGGTTGCAGTAAACCGCGCATGGGACGGGCATTTTTACATCGATATACTGGTGAATGGCAAAACCATCGAATTTGTGGTGGATACCGGCGCCAGCAGCATCGTGTTAACCAAACGCGATGCGGCAAGCATTGGCATTAACCTTGATACGCTTGATTTTTCAGGGCGCGCCCGCACCGCCAACGGCATTGTCTCAACCGCCAGTGTTCAACTGCAATCCATGGATCTGGGCAGATTCAAAGACCGCAACCTGCGCGCATCGGTGAATGGCGGTGAGCTGGATACATCCTTGCTGGGCATGGATTATCTGAAACGGTTCAGCAAAATTGAAATCACCCAGAACCAGTTATTGCTGATCCGCTAGGGCGTTTCCAGTTCATGTTGAATCGCAATTCACTGCCTTTCGCGTCTCTCCAACGCGAATTGCGATAAATTTATTTCAACCAGAACTGGAAATGCTTTAATGACCTAGGTCAAAGCTAAATGCGCAGCGCAATGTTATCCTTACAGAAATTTCCAGAACTGTGAGGTGCATCATGACTATCAAAAATATTCTCGTCGCTTTCACCGGAAGCAAACAATCCGTCAACGCATTGAAGGTCGCCAAGATCATGTCGGTCAAATATGGCGCGCATATTACCGGCACCCTTTCGCACGGCTTGCCGGTGGCCATGTATACTTATGGCGGCCATCTGCCCCAAGCGGCGCTTGACGATATTACCGCCGCTGACAAACAACACCGCATCAAGGTGCGCAAACAGTTTTTCGAAATCTGCGAAGACCTGCTCAGCGATCTGGTGCATTTCACCGAAGCGTATGGCGATGCCAATGAACAGCTGATAAAAATTGCCCATTGTTATGACCTGATCGTCATGGGACCAACCAACAAAAAAACCGGTTATCAGCATATGGAAGTCCACCCTGACTTAATTGTGCATAGCGCCGGCAGGCCGGTGATTGTGGTGCCGGAAAAATTCGACGTGGCAGAATTTAACGAAAACGCCCTGATCGCATGGGATGGAAAACGCGCGGCGGCGCGCGCGGTTTTTGATGCGTTGGATATTCTGAAAACCAAATCAAGGGTTGTGGTGCTGACCATTGGCACCGTGGAAAAAGCCGGCTTAAAAACCGGCCCGATTGTCCAGCACCTGACACGGCATGACATCGCCCCCGAGGTGATTCATTCCGAGCGCAAAGGTAAAATCAGCAAAACCATCCTGCAAACCGCAAAAGACGTCAAAGCGGGCTTGATTATTATGGGGGCCTACCAGCATTCCAAACTGGCCGAAGACCTGTTTGGCGGAGAGACCAACAGAGTTCTGGCCAAATCAAAAGTGCCGGTATTGCTGTCCCATTAACAAATCAACCGCCTGATTTTGCTTTTTGCTGCCAATGGCCTTCATTGTCCTGAGCCCAGTAAACCGCTTGTAAATCCGCAGCGCTGACGGCTTTCCAGTCGGCACGCGCAGCATCGACTGCGGCTGGATCATTGCCATCAAAAAACAGGCAGGCCAGTTCAAACCCTGCCATTTTTTCGGGGGTTGATTGTGCCCCGCCAACCAGCATCAACACATTGGCACCGTTCAGATTATTTAGATCTGTCGCCAATAATACCGGCTGCTGTTCGGGGGATTCAGCTTCGGCTTGGCCATGGGGCAAAAAGCTGTCAGGTTTTGCTGTCCACAGGCGTTCATCCAGAAATTCCAGTTGGCTTTTACTGCCGCATTGCACCAATACCCGCCAGCCCCGCTGAAGAGATTTTTCCAGCAATCCCGGCAGGGTCATTTCCAGCGGCGTGCGGGTCAGGTGATAAAAACGGATCTCGGACATTTAAGTTTCAAAATGATCGCGGATCAATCGGTCAAGTGCGCAAACGCCCCAACCTGTAGCGCCTTTGGGGGCCAGCGTGGTTGGCCCGGGCGAGGCAACACCGGCGATATCCAGATGGATCCACGGGGTTTCCTTGCGCACAAAGCGCTGCAAAAACTGCGCTGCGGTGATCGAACCAGCAGCCCGCCCGCCGATGTTTTTCATGTCCGCCACACGGGATTTCAGCAATTTATCATAAGCATCCCCCAAAGGCATGCGCCACGCGCCTTCGCCTTCGGATTTTGCCGATTTTAGAAATTGCTTGCAAAGCTTGTCATCATTTGAAAACACACCGGCGTTTTCATGGCCAAGGCCAATAATCACCGCGCCGGTCAATGTGGCAAGGTTAACCATGGCCACCGGATTATATTTTTCCTGCGTATACCAAAGAATATCGGCCAACACCAAGCGGCCTTCGGCATCGGTGTTGATCACCTCGACCGTGTCGCC
>JALSGU010000060.1 GCA_026982575.1 Paracoccaceae bacterium
GCCTTTGATTGCAGCAGGCGTTTTATTGCGCCCTTGGTCAGAGTATTGATTTTGCGGGTTAAAACATTCATGGCGCCATCGGCCCCGACTATAATCGCTATTTTTCCACGAATGGATGCAATGGCATTGGGATCATTGGCAATAAAGCTGATCTGGATGGGTTCGGTCATGGGGTGTTCCTCGGCAAGAATCTGTAAATTTCATCGTAGCGACTGCAAGGCAACTTGACCAGTTGTCCGATTGCAAATAGGCCATAGTCAGCTTTTGAACCGCCAAGGACAAAATTTGAACCGGCTAGACAGATATTTTATGGCACAACTTTTGGCACCATTCGGGTTTTTCTCGTTGGTGATCATCGGTATTTTGTGGCTGGCACAGGCATTGCCTTTGGTGGATAACGTGATTGAAAGCGGCCAGTCGGGGCTGGTTTTCCTTGAGGTAACGTCACTGCTGATCCCGCGTGTGATGATGGTGGCCCTGCCCTTTGCCTCCTTTGGTGCGGCGCTTTATGCGCTGAACCGGCTTTATTCCGAGGCCGAGCTGGTGGTAATGATGACAGCAGGCCAGTCGCCGCTAGCACTGGCCAAGCCGGTGGCAATATTTGGCAGCTTTGCCATGGCAATTATGATTATAACCACCTTTTATCTGGTGCCCGCCAGCCAAGCCCAGCTAAATACCCGCATGAACGAAATTCGCACTGAACTGACCAGCAGCCTGATCCGGGAAGGCCAGTTTGTGCATCCAACCGGCAATATCACCATTTATGTTCGCGATACCTCGCGCGATGGCGAAATGGCGGGCCTGTTCTTACACGACCAAAGCGATGCAGAAAACCCCGTAACCTACTCAGCCCAGAAAGCGCTTTTTTTGCAAGACGGGTTTGATATGCGCATTGTGATGATTGACGGCATCATCCAGCAGTTTGACCGACAAAATGCATTGCTGAACACCATCCGGTTTGAACGCTTTTCCTATGATCTGGGCGAGGTAATCCCCGGCATTCAGGAATATAAACGCTCGCCCTTTGAAATGTTCCCGCATGAATTATTGTTCCCCAGCGATGAAATGCTGAACGACAAACGCTGGGGGCCGGGCGATTATGCCGCCGAGGGCCATCACAAAATGGTTATGCCCTTGTCGGCGCTGGTATTGCCGCTGATTGCGCTGGGCGTAATTGTGCTGGGCGGCTTTCGACGTGGCGGCTTTATGCGGCGGGTGATGATCGCAATTGCCATCGGTGTGTTGTTGCAATCCAGTGTGATTGTGGCAAAATCAGCCGTGCAAACCACACCGGAACTGGCATGGACCATGTATGTACCCTCAATCGGTGGTCTGGCTTTAGCGCTGTTCTTTTTATACCGCACTGGGCGCGACCGAAGACCACGCCGGGGGATGGCACCGGCATGACCCTGTCTTTATATGTTTTACGCAAATTCCTATGGAATATTCTCAAGATTCAATTCGCGTTTTTGTTTCTGATCATGATTATTGACGGTGTTGAACAATTGCGAATTTTATCCCGGTATAACGCCCCCGCCAAAGACGCAATTATCCTGACCCTTTTGCGGTCAAACAGCTATATCATGCAGATATTTCCATTGGTAATCATGCTGGCGGCCCTGTCTACCTTTGTGGGGCTTTCGCGCAGTTCCGAATTGGTGATCTCGCGTGCAGCGGGGCAATCGGCGTTGCGGTTGCTAATGGTTCCGGTGACCGCAACCTTTCTGATTGGTGCGGCAATGACCGCATTTTACAATCCGATTGTTGCGGCCACGGTGCAACAGGCCGATGTGATACTGGATAAATATAACGTCGGCGGGCGATCATTGGTTTCGCTTAGCGGCGACGGGATTTGGCTGCGCCAGGGCGATACCGAAAGCCAGTTTGTCATTCAGGCAGCGCGGGCCAGCTTTAACGGCACGGTGTTGTATCAGGTTGGCTGGCATGAATTCACACCCGAGGGGCACCTGACCCGCCGCATCGAGGCCACCCGCGCCCAATTGCTGGATGGCGAATGGGTGATCCGGCATGGCAAACAATGGCTGTTTGACGCCAGCATACCAGAATCGGTGCCGATCGAGATCGAATTTGAAGAATTGCGCCTGCCAACCACGCTAACTTCACAGGAAATTCTGAAAAACTTTGCCGCCCCCAATGCGGTTTCGATCTGGGATTTGCCAGCCTTGATAACCCAGCTAGAGGCCTCGGGCTTTTCAACCCACCGACAACGCCTGTTTATCCAGTCCGAAATAGCGCGACCCGTAATGCTGGTGGCCATGGTTCTGATTGGCGCAGGGTTTTCGATGCGCCATTCGCGGTTCGGACAAACCGGCGTTATGGTGCTGGTTGCGGTGTTTTCCGCCTTTATTCTATATTCAATGCAAAGCATTGCTGAATCTTTGGGCGCGGCCCAGGAAATATCGATATTCTTGGCGGCCTGGGGTCCGCCAAGTGCCGGGATTTTATTGACGCTGGGCTTGCTGCTCCATCTTGAAGACGGTTAATATGCATCCCCGAAACCCGTTCCGGAGCAACCCTTGCAATTATTGACGCCAATTAGAACCTTTTTGTTGGTTTTTATGATTTCCTTGTTTGGAATCAATGGCATGGCACGGGCGCAAGTCAGCGCTTTTACATCCCTGATTGCCGATAATATATCTTACGATTCGGCGGCGCAGCGCTTAACCGCCAGCGGCAATGTGGTGGTGACCTTTGAAAACACACGACTGGAAGCCGATACAATCATTTATGATGCCGGTTTAGGGCGGGTTTTCGCCGAAGGCCGCATTCGCATTACGGATGGTAACGGCGATGTGTTTATCGCCGATATAGCAGAGCTATCCGCAGATCTTCGCGAAGGGCTGATTACCGGTGCCAAGCTGTTATTGGGCAATCAGTTTCAAATCTCGGCTGCAGAAATTCGCCGCACAGAAGGGCGATTCAACACGCTTTACCGATCTGTCGGATCATCCTGTCAGGTATGCTTTGGGCGCCCCGTGCCGCTTTGGCAAATCAGGGCCAGCCGCATCATTCACGACACCGAAGCAAAACGGTTTTATTTTGAAAATGCCCGCTTTGATGTGCTTGGCTTTCCGGTTTTGTATCTACCGCGCCTGACCATGGTTGACCCATCCGTAAAGCGCGCCACCGGCCTGTTGGCACCCAGCTTTATATCGTCGGATCTGTACGGGTTTGCCGTAAAGCAACCCTTTTTTATAACCTTGGGCGACCATAGCGATGCAACCCTGACCCCGTTTGTCACCTCAAGCGGCGCTTTTTTGATTGAAGGCGAATACCGCCGGATTTACGCAAATGGCTATATCGATATTAACGCCGCTTTTGCTTTTGATAACGGCGAAGGCGGCAGCGGCGACGGCTATATGGCGGTTGATGCAGAATTCACCCTAAGCCGCGACCGTGAATTATATGCAACCATTAAGTTGGCCAATAATGATGGTTTTTTGCGCCGTTTCGGTTTTGATCAGGCCGACCGGCTGGTAAATTCCACCGGTATTCGCCGGTATCGCAATAACAATTTTTTCGAAATCGGAGCGGTGTTTTTCCAAAGCCTGCGCGACGATGAAGTCGACGCCGAAGTGCCGTTTGCTCTGCCAGAGACAAGTTTTCGTAAAACATGGGAAGACCCGTTACTGGGTGGCCGTATTGGTCTTGATTTCAGCTCTGTCGGATTGTTTCGCGAATCCGGTCGCGATGTGTTTCGTGTCAGCGGCTCGGCCGATTGGCGGCGCGACTGGAACGCGCCTTTGGGCATTCGCGCCAGCACATTTGCCGAAATCCACGCCAGTGCTTACAAAGTCTGGGATGACATCGTATTTGGCGATGATATTTTGATGCAGATCACACCGGTTGTTGGCGCTGAAATGCGGTTACCATTGGTGCGATACGGGGACAATAATGTTTTGCATGTAATCGAGCCGGTGGTGCAAATTGTCTATGCGCCCGATCTTGGCTTTAATGACGCAGTGCCAAATGAAGACAGTTTGCAGGTTGAATTTGACGAGACAAATCTGTTTTCCATCAACCGTTTTCCCGGGTCTGATCAATTCGAAACCGGGTTTCGCGCCAATATCGGCACCAGCTATCGCCGCTATGATCCTTCGGGATGGACACTGGGCTTTGATGTCGGGCAGGTTTTCCGGCTGGAACCAAATATCCAGTTTTCCAACGGTTCAGGTTTGGCGGGGTTAAGCTCCGATACATTGGCGGCACTCAGCTTTGAATTGCCAGGCAAAGTCAGGGTAATCAACCGGTTGTTAATTGGCCAACAATTCGAGGTCCGCCGCGCGGAATCAGAAATTCTTTTGAATCTTGACAAGGTTGACCTGGATGCGTCTTTTGTGTTTCTGGCCCCTGATGTTACGGCCGGCTCCCCCGATGCGCGCTCCGAGATTAATTTTGCCGCCAGCTATCGGTTTCGCTCCAATTGGGAGACCCGACTGAACTGGCGGCGTGATTTGATCGAAAACGAGGATATTTCTGCCGGTTTAGGCCTGACTTATGGTAATGAATGTGTGGAAATTGACCTTTACCTCTCGCGCCGCTTCACCAATTCGATTAGTGTTCCGGCAGAAACCAGCCTTGACGTGTCAGTAAGACTTGCAGGTTTTGGCGGAGGGTTGCAAAATGAATGGCCGGCACAACGATGCCTGCAAATGCAGTGAACAGGGCAAAGGGTGGTAATTCAATGGTTCAATTCATTCAAAGACTGACGGCAGTTTTTCTGATCATGTTTTCCTTGCCTGTTAGCGGCTTTGCGCAAAATGCATTTTCTGCTGCTTATCGTGTCAATACCGGCATCATTTCATTTTACGACATCGACCAGCGCATCAAAATTTTGCGGGTTCTGGGCGCAACCGGCCCCGATCTGCGCCAACAGGCAACCAATGCCCTGATCGATGAACGCCTTCAGGTCGAAGCCGCACGGAATTTCGGCGTTACACTTGATCCGGCGCAATTAACACGGGGCATTTCGCGATACGCCGAGCAACGGAACCTGACAACAGAGCGGCTATTGGCGCAAATGCGCGGGCGCGGCGTTTCGGTTGAGGCATTCGAGGACTTTATTTCCGCAGGCATGATCTGGCAGTCATTGATCCGTGCCAGATTTGGCAATATGGCAAGCCCCACTGAAAACGAACTGAATTCACAACTTAACACCGTTGCGATTTCGTCATCCTCCAGCATTCAACTGGGCGAAATCGCATTGCTTTATACAGAACGCGGGCAAAATGCGACCGTAGCACTGGCAAACCAGTTGGTTGGCCAGTTACGCGGTGGCGCAAATTTTCAAAATATGGCGCGGGAATATTCGCGGTCGCGCTCCAGTCAGAATGGCGGCGTTATCGGCTGGGTTGCCCCCAACCGGTTACCTCCGCAATTGGCAGCAGCGGTGCGCGGGTTGGGCCGTGGACAAGTGGCAGAACCTATTTTTATTCCCGCAGGTGTTATTATTATCAAGGTGCTCGACAGCAGGATCCAGACCCAACAGGTGGCTATTCCTACAAAAATCAACGTAACCTATGCGCATATGGTATTGCCCCACGCGGCCGGACAACAAGCCGAAACCATTCGAACCGCCACCCGATTGCGGCGTGATCTGGACGGGTGTCGCGGCATCGAAGCCCGTGCCGCTGAATTTGGCAATGGCAGCGGTGTTTTTGGCCCTGTTGCTTTGGGCCAGATCCCTGCGGATATCGGCTTGCAACTGGCGCGGCTTGAACCGCGCGATAGCGCCTTGATGACCGGCGATAACCAAGTCAGCGTTGTGGTATTATGTGACAGGGTTTCGGAAATGAGTGATGAATCTCGCGCGGCCTTGCGCAACCAGCTAACCGGCCAAAACCTGCAAGCACTGGCCGAGGGTTTTATGCAGGAGCTGCGCCGCAGCTCGATCATTGAAAAACAATGAGCAAAGACCCGCTGCCGCCGCTGCGCGACGTTATCGCAACCCATGGGCTGGCAGCACGAAAATCACTTGGCCAGAATTTTTTACTGGACCTGAACCTGACCGGAAAAATCGCACGCCGTGCGGGCGACTTAAGCCAGTGTGATATACTTGAAATCGGCCCCGGCCCCGGCGGGCTTACGCGCGCATTGCTGGCCGAGGGTGCGCGCAAAGTTGTTGCCATTGAAATGGATGACCGTTGCCTGCCCGCTTTGCAAGAAATTTCAGATGCTTACGATGGACGGCTGATTACCCTGATGGGCGACGCCCTGAAAATTGACCCGCGCAGCCATCTGAACGGCCCCGTGCGGGTGGTGGCAAATCTGCCTTATAATGTCGGTACAGAATTATTGATCCGCTGGCTAACCCCGGCTGATTGGCCGCCTTATTGGCAAAGCCTGACCCTGATGTTTCAAAAAGAAGTTGCGCAGCGCATCACGGCACAACCGGGCAGCAAGGCCTATGGGCGGCTTTCAATTCTGTCGCAATGGCGCACAAACCCGACAATGGCATTTGAAATTCCGGCATCGGCTTTTACACCACCGCCCAAGGTTACATCAGCCGTGGTGCATTTTGAACGGCTGGAAACCCCGCGTTTCCCCGCCAATCAAAAAACCCTGAACGAAGTCGTCGCGCGGGCGTTTAACCAGCGCCGCAAAATGATGCGCGCCAGCCTGAAGGGCATGTTGCCGGATATGGAAACCCATCTGGAATCTGCCGGCATTGACCCGAAACAACGGGCCGAGCAGGTTTCTTTGCAACAATTTTGTGCATTAAGCCAGATTCTTCGCGAACAGCGCGGCCAACCGGTTATTCGGTGACCGGGGCTTGTACAGCTGCATCATCGGTTTTAGGCGCCACCTGACGGGTGCGCGAGCGGGATTTTGGCTTTGATGCGGTACTGCTTTCGGGGGTTTCCACCAGATCCGTATTTTTGGTTTCAACCGCGGCCATTGGCGGCTGGTCATCCACAGGTGTTGGCGGCGCAGAACGGGTCTTTTGTTCGGCGTCGCGTTGTTGGCGGGCCTGATGGGCCTGCTGCTGGGCCTGTTGTTGTTTTTGATGTTCCGCCTGTTTTTCAGCCTGCTCTTTAAGTGCAGCCGTTAACATGCGTGAATAATGTTCGGAATGCTGCTGATAGTTTTCAGCCGCAACACGGTCTCCGGCCAATGTGGCATCTGCTGCCATCATTGTGTATTTTTCAACAATTTGCTGCGGGGTGCCACGCACCTTTCCGCTTGGGCCCGACGAATCAAAAACGCGGTTCACCGCATTTACATTGGTGTTTTGGCGGCGGTTATTGTTTTTGCGTTGACGCGATTTGTTTGACGGTCTCATGTGTTTTTGATTGCCCTTTATCGGAAGGTTCAAGCCATATGCCTGATCTACGATTTTTTAAAATGCGTATCCGATTTTCGATTAAAAGATCTGCGTCTAAACTGGAGAGCCACTGGTTCAATCCATGCAGATAGGTCTTTTTACCCTGAACAATACGTCCTAATCAAGGCTTTTAGGTGTTTTTCCCCTAATTCCGGTTATTTTTTGCCTTTATGGCAATAATTCGGTCATGGCCGGACAGGTCTTGATAGATATCGGCCTTTTCAAACCCCGATTTGGCAAATATTTCCTTAACTTCCCTAGCCTGCCGAAACCCGATTTCAAATATTGCACGGCCGTTTTTGCTTAGAAAATCAGGCAAAGCGTCAGCAATCTGGCGATAGGCATCCAGCCCGTCACCCCCGGGTGTCAGGGCCAGGTGCGGTTCCCAATTAGCCACATCCGGTGCCAGATCAGCCATTTCAATTTCAGAAATATAGGGCGGGTTAGCGACAATCAAATCAAACCGCCCTTTTACATTTTCAAACCAGTTTGAGCTAACAAACCGCACCCGCTCCGACAGTTTCAGGCGCACCGCATTGCGGCGCGCCACATCCAGTGCCTTGTCGCAAATATCGGTGGCAATACCCTGTGCTTCGGGGCGTTCTGCCAGCAGGCTAAGCGCAATCACACCACTGCCGGTGCCAAGGTCCAGCAGGCGCTCAAACGGGTGTTCCAATGCCAAGGCCACAAGGGTTTCTGTGTCTGGGCGCGGGTCCAGCACATCATCGGTAACCAGAAATTCATGGGCCCAGAAATCGCGTTTTCCGGTAATATGCGATACCGGCTTATGGCGGCCACGCATGGCGATGATCTGGTCAAAATTATAAGAAACCGAATTGGGCAGTGGCGTATCCAGCTTTGTGCCAAGCTGCGCGCGGTCAAGCTTCATAACAAACCCAAGCAAAATGCGTGCGTCACGCTCGGCCCCGTCAATCCCTGCCATGTTCAGCAGCGCCGTGGCCCGCAGCAAGGCTGAACGGGCGGTTTCAATCATGACAGTTCAGCCAGCCGGTTGGCTTGATCCGCCGCCGTTAAGCCCTCGATCAATTCATCCAGATCGCCTTGTAACACCTGATCCAGCTTATACAGCGTCAGGTTAATGCGGTGGTCTGTCACCCGCCCTTGCGGGAAATTATAAGTACGGATGCGTTCGGAACGATCGCCAGAACCCACCTGCCCTTTGCGCGCGTCTGAGCGTTCAGAATCAATTTTTTGCTGCTCCATATCATAGAGCCTTGTGCGCAGCACCTGCATGGCCTTGGCGCGGTTACGGTGCTGGGATTTCTCCGAACTGGTGACCACAATGCCGGTGGGTAAATGGGTGATACGCACCGCGGAATCGGTGGTGTTCACATGCTGCCCGCCCGCGCCGCTGGACCGCATGGTATCAATGCGAATATCGGTGTTGGGGATGTCAATATCGACCTCCTCGGCCTCGGGTAGCACGGCCACGGTGGCGGCGGATGTATGCACCCGCCCGCCGCTTTCGGTGCTGGGCACCCGCTGCACGCGGTGCACGCCGCTTTCGAATTTCATTTCCGCATAGACATTGGGGCCGGAAAGATTGGCAACAATTTCTTTATAGCCCCCCAGCTCGGTCTGGTTTTCCTCAACCACGTCCAGTTTCCAGCCGCGTTTTTCGCATAAACGCTGATACATGCGAAACAGATCAGCGGCAAACAACGCGGCTTCGTCGCCGCCCGTGCCTGCGCGTATTTCCAGAATTGCGGGTTTTGTGTCGGCTTTGTCTTTGGGCAACAATGCCAGCATGACTTGATGTTCGGCCTCGGGCAGCTTTGATTTCAGGCTTTGTAATTCTTCTTGCGCCAGTTCTTTCATTTCGGGGTCGGCCAGCATTTCTTCGGCCTCGGCCTGATCCGACAGCATTTGGCGATATTCAACCACCTGTTCAACCACGGGGCGCAATTCTGAATATTCGCGGGAAATCGATTCCAGTTCCGACTGGGCCACGCCCTCGTTCAACTGTGCCTCCAGAAAGGCAAAACGCTGGGCGATTTGTTCAAGTTTTTGTTCGGGGATCATTTTTTTGGCTTTCAAAAGGGGGGCATGGGGCAGCGGTGCTGCCTCGCTATTCCTCAAATGAAGATAACGTCTCCAGCCATGCCTCTACGCGTGCCTTATTTACCCCCATATCGCCCTGCCCGTATCTGGAGCGCGAATAAATGGCAATGGTGGAGCGCCCTTCGGTCAGGTCGATGAACTTAACCGAAATATAATCGGGAAACCGCAAGGTCGGCGTGCGCTGAACATAGGTAAACCAGCCGGATTCAGGCGTGCCCGCAATGCGGGTGGTGCTGTTTTGTGACAACACAAAATCATCAAATGCCTTGGCCATCAGGGTCGGGTTGGCAGAATAAACCGGCGCTTCGCGATCGGGTATTTGATTGGTCAGCGAGGATGAGGCCACCAGATAGGTATTTGGCGTGGTTGCACGTTCGAAATTCAGCGGATCAATATGCCATTCAGCAGGGTCACTGCCAACCGTAGCCACCCGAAAAAACAGGATCGCGAGCAAGACCCCGATGATAAAAACCATATAAATAGCCACTCGAAGCATTACAAACCCTTTGTTTCTTGCGCCACAATTTCAGCGGCACGCTGTTCTACCAGTTCTACGATATGGTCAATCATGGCGGCGTTGTCCAGCTTATGGTCCTGTTTTCCCGCAACATATACCATACCCGAACCGGCGCCACCGCCGGTAAAACCAAAATCGGTCATCAGGGCCTCGCCCGGGCCATTGACCACACAACCGATAATCGACAGGCTCATCGGGGTGCGAATATGTTCAAGGCGGGTTTCCAGCTCTGCCACGGTGGAAATAACATCAAAGCCTTGGCGCGCACAGCTGGGGCAGGAAATAATATTGATGCCGCGATGGCGCAAGCCAAGCGATTTCAGAATTTCAAATCCGGCTTTTACCTCGGCAACCGGATCCGCCGAAAGCGACACACGAATGGTATCGCCAATGCCCGACCATAACAGATTGCCAAGGCCGATCGCCGATTTGATCGAGCCCGATACCAGCCCGCCCGCTTCGGTAATGCCCAGATGAATGGGGGCATCGGTGGCATCGGCCAAGCCTTGATAGGCCGCCACAGCCATAAATACATCGGATGCTTTGACGCTGATTTTGAAATTGTGAAAATCGTTATCCTGCAAAATTTTAATATGGTCCATGCCGCTTTCGATCATCGCATCGGGGCAAGGTTCTCCGTATTTATCCAGCAGGTGTTTTTCCAGACTGCCCGCATTGACGCCGATTCTGATTGAACAGTTATTATCTTTGGCAGCCTTTATTACCTCTCGCACGCGTTCAGGCGATCCGATGTTGCCCGGATTAATGCGCAAACAAGCCACGCCTGCCTTAGCGGCTTCGATGCCGCGTTTGTAATGGAAATGAATATCCGCCACCAATGGCACAGGGCTGGCGGCAACAATTTCTTTCATGGCAAAACTGGATTGCTGATCAGGGCAGGACACCCGCACAATATCGGCGCCTGCATCGGCACAGGCGTTTATTTGCGCCAGCGTTGCTTTGACATCATGGGTTAAGGTGTTGGTCATGGTTTGCACGGTAATGGGGGCATCACCGCCAACCGGCACATTGCCCACCATGATTTGCCGGCTTTTGCGCCGCTCGATATTGCGCCATGGGCGGATGGGATTATGGGTCATTTCGGGTGCCAATTCTGCCGGTTTTACAGCCCGCAGGATATAGGAAACTCATTCAGACGCAAGCGACGCCGCGCGGATTTGCTGTTCGGAAACCACTCGCATTTCAGTGGTCATGGTGCCAAGTGCCTCAAAACTGCTTTCAATATCGGCAGCGGCCAGTGACAGCCCGTTTACCACGCCATTGGTGCCGTTAAGCGGGCCGAACGCCTGACCATCAACCAGCAAAAACACATTGCCTGCATTGCCCGCCCGCAAGCTGGCAAGCTGCAAGCCGGATTTCAGGGTGTATTCTTCTCCCGCATCCAGAATGGTTTCAAAAATAACGGTGCCATCCTCGGCGGTCACCCTCACCCATGCTTCTTGCTGGGCAAAGATACTGATAATCGGTTCATGGATTTGCGCGGTAAGTCGGGGTTCGCCAATTTCCACCACGGTTTCGGGCGCAATAATTTCCGGTGCGATCTCTTTGATTTCAGCAACTTCAAACGAACCAAAGGCGGTTGGATCAATATCGGCAATCGGGCCATCGCGCGGTGTAACAATCGGAACCTCCAGCGACTGACGGGAATATAACAGGTTCAGATCATTGGTCCGTTCGGAAACCCGGTCCATGGTATCCACATCCAGCCCCGAAGCGAATTCGCCACTGTCGATAATATCCAATACCACCGGAGACCGCTCAATCGGGGCAATATCAACCCGCTGAATGTCTTTTAGCAAAGCCCATCCGCCATAACCAAGCCCGGCAATCAGGGCAACAATAACAAAAAGCGGCCCGAACCCCGCAAGGCTAATGCCAACACCACGGCTTCGCATGGCAACCCCGGCCAAACCGGGAGAAAGGCTTTTGCCCAGTTCAGATGCGCTAATCGCAGCAACGGGCGCTTTTTTGTGGCCCTCGCGCCGCCGTCCCAAATCTGCATGGGCACCTTGAAAATTGGCCTCAAGGCAGAATCGCGCATAGGTTGCTTCGGGATCCAATCCCAGATACCGCGCATATGACCGCACATAGCCAGCCAAAAATCCGGTATTTTCAAAAACAGACAGATCGCAATTTTCAATTGCGGCAATATAAGCGGCCTTGATTCGCAAATCCCGCTGGATATCCAGCAAAGACTTACCAAGGGTGGCGCGCTCACCGCGCAGCTCGTCACCAAGCCTTAATTCAAATGAATCAAAGCCTTGAAGTTCCTCGACTGACGAATCTTGCGTCATGCTTTGCCGGTAACCTTTTTATTTTCTGCCAATGGCTTACACCCGTTTTCCCCTGCCTGATGCAGGTTAACAAGAAGTTTATCACCTTAATGTGTTCCTAGGGAAATTACCGGATTTTGTCCAGCCTGCTTAGGCAGAATAACGCCTATTATCAGGAGGCTACAGCGTTTCTGGCCAATTCACATTTCTGCCAGAGCGAATCCAGCGCCTTGACCAAATCATCCATCATGCCAAAGTCATGCACCGGCGAGGGCGTGAACCGCAACCGTTCCGTGCCTCGTGGCACAGTTGGGAAATTGATCGGCTGCACATAAATACCAAAATCATTCAGCAATGAATCCGACAGCATTTTGCATTTAACCGGACAGCCAACATGCACCGGAACAATATGGCTGGGGCTGTCGATCACCGGCAACCCCAGCCCTTTAAGGCGCATTTTCAGTATTTTTGCCGCATTTTGTTGCTGGTCACGCAATTCCTGATGGATTTTCAAATACCTGATAGAGGCCGTAGCGCCAGCCAAGACAGCTGGCGGCAACGATGTGGTGAAAATAAACCCCGGCGCATAAGACCGCACCGCGTCTACCATTTTGGCAGATGCCGCGATATATCCGCCCATCACCCCGTAAGCCTTGCCCAATGTGCCATTGATAATATCGACCCGGTCAGTCAGATGGTCCTGTTCCGAAATACCGCCGCCGCGCGGGCCATACATGCCAACCGCGTGGACCTCGTCCAGATAAGTCAACGCACCGAATTCATCGGCCAGATCACAAACTTCGCTGACCGGCCCGAAATCGCCATCCATCGAATAAACCGATTCAAATGCGATCAGTTTTGGTGCATCGGGGTCTGCAGACTCCAACAATTCACGCAAATGGGCCAAATCATTATGCCGCCATATTTTCTTGATAGCCGGACCATTTTTAATGCCCTGAATCATCGAGGCGTGGTTTAATTCATCGGAAAAAATAATCATGCCGGGGAACAGTTTTGGCAGCACAGATAAAGTGGCCTCATTGGCAATATATGCCGATGTAAATACCAGTGCTGATTCTTTTTGATGCAGATCGGCGATTTCGGCTTCCAGCGCGATATGATAGGCGGTTGAGCCTGAAATATTGCGTGTGCCCCCGGAACCGGCGCCTGCATCGTCTATTGCGCTATGCATGGCGTTCAGAACTTCGGGGTT
The DNA here is from genome assembly GCA_026982575.1 of Paracoccaceae bacterium. Taxonomy (GTDB): domain Bacteria; phylum Pseudomonadota; class Alphaproteobacteria; order Rhodobacterales; family Rhodobacteraceae; genus UBA3077. The sequence continues at coordinate 13,452 of JALSGU010000060.1, forward strand.
TTGACCCATGCCCAGATAATCGTTGCCACACCAGACCGAAATTTCCTGGACCGCGCCGTCAGGACGATTCCATTTTGCGCGCGGAAAACTGCCCTGTTTGCGCACAATATCCAGAAAAACCCGGTAGCGGCCTTCATCATGCAATGCCCCAAGGGCGGAATCTAGACGGCTATCATAATCCAATTACTGCATCTCCCTCGAATCGCATTTACTCAACACATACTGATAAGCTTATATATCAAAAATTCATCAAGCAAAATGCCGCATCGGGGTTAGATTATCACAATTTTTTGGTCCAAAAGTCAGTAAATAAACCGGATCTGGTCGGTCCAGAATCGCTCCATCCGGCGCATGACATCATTTGTGTCGCTGATTTCCTCGGAATCGACAATACCTTTATCTTGTAAAACACTGGCATGGCGTTCAAATAACTCTGCCACTGTCTGGCGCACATCGCGGCCCTTTTCGGTCAATCGCACCCGAACCGCACGGCGGTCAACCTCGCATTTCTGGTGGTGCATATAGCCCGATTCAACCAGCTTTTTAAGGTTATAGGATACATTTGAGCCCTGATAATACCCGCGCGACTTCAATTCGCCTGCGGTGACAACATTTTCGCCGATATTATACAGCAAAAGCGCCTGAACCGAATTGATGTCGATAATTCGCAATCGTTCAAATTCATCTTTCACCACATCCAGCAGCAACCGGTGCAGCCGCTCAATGATTGCCAGACTTTCCAGATATCCGCTCAGGAAAATCGATGTTTCATTTCCGGCAAAGGCGGGCGTGCCATTACCGGTTTTTTCTCGAATCGCTGTTTGCATAGCCATTGCTTTCTCCGTCAATTCTCGTTCCTAAAGACGACTTTCAACAGAAGAGAGGAAATAACTGGTTAAAACCGCAGAAAATTCAGCGGAATTTCTCGGCAACACGGATTTTAGCAATTATTGGCCGGTGTTCGGACGGGCATTCGACCAGACCGGTAAACCAAGGGTAAAGATCCTGGTCATTTTCTTCCATCAAGGCTTCAAATGCGTCCAGTGTCTCCGCATCCATATTTGCTAATTCTGCATCCGCATAAGTGCCCAGAATAATATCCATTTCCTTGATACCGCGCCGCCAGCTTCGGATGCGCAGCCGCTTAAGGCGGTTTTCTGGGGTTTCGGGCATTTTTGGCTCCTTGGCTAGATCACCACAATCTAGAATATCTTGCCCCCCAAACACAATTGCGGAAATTCTTGCAATTGAGGGGTATTTTCGGCACGTTGGCTTAATTAAACCAAACAGGCGATTTCAAACGTGCAAACTTTGCAAAAACTTTTTTACCGCGTCAGCAAACAAGGCGCTGATGTTTTCCGGATCGATCTCCAAAACCGGCTGCGGCGGCTGGACCTGCAAAAGATTGCCGAAATTGATCTGGACAGCAAAACCATTTCAAAAACCGAAAGCATAGAGCTTTCACAAGAAGAACAATCCGACATGCAAAACTGGCTTGAAATCCGTCATGGCCAATTGGAATTACGCAGCCAAAATGACATCAACCGGCTGATCGAGGCCTTGAATCATGCTGCAAACTGGATTGAAACCAAAGCCAATGATGAACAAATTGCAAAAATAGGGGATCCGGTGCTAATGGCGATGCATGACCTGCGCGCTACAATTGTCCGCAAAATGGCACAAAAAACCAGCCCCGGGGGGAAAGATGACTAATTTATCGCAAGAACAGGAAGAAATGCGTCAATCCATCCAGAAAAGCGCCATCATCTGGAGCGTGGTTTTTGGCCTGATCGTGGCGGGGATCACCTTTTGGGTATTGGGAGGGCAAAGCACCGTAATACGACTGGCCGCAACTGCATTCAGCGGCTTTGTGGTGCTGATTGGCATATTCAAATGGCGGTTTGCGGCAAATTCGAAATCGGCCCAATGCGAAAAATGTTCGACCGCTTTCAGCATCAGCAAATCCGATCATGTTGAAACCCTGAAAAGCAGCGCGACAAAAGAAACCCGCGACGCACAGGAAGATTTTTCGACCAAGGTTACTACATGGGTTGAGGAAGTTTACGATGTTACAGATACTTATTCATGTGGCAGCTGCGGTGATGAAACAGTTAAGAAATATACGACTACGCGCAAAAAAGACAAAAAAACCGAAGTAGAACCGGCACCGGTAAAGGAAAAAACCAAAGCAAAGCCCGCCTCGAAGGGCACAGCGAAATCTGGAAAGGCTTCAAAAAGCAGCTCCAGTAAAAAATCGTAACCCTACCTTCACCAATTTTCTTTGTTGTAAAAAACTCGCGCCGCAGGCTGACCTGCCCGAGCGCAGCGAGGCCACGCCCGAAGCGGTGTAAAAATTCTTTAATCCAGCTTATGCGCGGGGGCAGATTTCGCGCGTGCTTTATAGGGGCGCGATACATCTATCAGGCTTACCTCCAGACATTCGGCTTTTAAGCGGATGGCCCCGTCGCCCGCAAGGGTGATCACAACTTCGCCTGCTGCATCATTTTCGGGTTCAAATGTGATTGAAAGCACAGAAAATATTGAATCTTTGTCGCGCGGGTTTATCCCGTCACCGCCGGCTTTCAACACATTTGAAATCACCAGCATTGCCTGCACCCGCTCAAACGGGCGGCCTTGTTGGGTGGCATTAGCTTTGTCCTCCCAGCGAAACCGGTTCAGCAACATCGTAAAACGGTTATGGCGCGGCATCCACGAGACCTCGGAGTTTTGCCCGACCGCATCTTGAACCAGCGCTGAAATCACCTGTAAATCGGTATCCGATTCAGCAATAATCCGCACCGGATTTTCACTGCCATCCTGAAAACTTGCATCTGTCATTTAATCGGCCTCCCGCCGGATTACCGCACCACACGCGCTTAGTTTCCGCACCAACTGTTCATAGCCGCGATCAAGATGATATACCCGCGCCACCGTGGTTTCGCCAGATGCCGCCAGCCCCGCCAATATCAAAGATACCGAGGCCCGAAGATCCGTTGCCATCACCCGCGCGCCTTTTAATTCCGTCACGCCGCTAACCGTGGCTGTTCCGCCCTGCACATCGATCTGTGCGCCCATACGCAATAATTCCGGCGCATGCATGAACCGGTTTTCAAAAATGGTTTCTTCCAACACGCTGCTGCCATCGGCAAAGGCCAGCAATGCCATCATTTGCGCCTGTAAATCGGTCGGAAAGCCCGGATGGACTTCGGTTTTAATATCCACCGGCTGGATGCGCCCCTCGCGGCGGGTTACCCGCAGCCCCGCATCTGTGTCTTCAATCACCGCGCCTGCTTGTTCCAGTTTTTCACAAAATGCTTCCAGCAACTCACGCCGACCGCCAAGCAGCTCAACGGAGCCACCGGCAATCACCGGCGCAATCATATAGGTGCCAAGTTCAATGCGGTCACACACAACGCGGTGGGTGGCCCCGTGCAGCCTGGCGACGCCGGTAATGGTAATTATTTCCGTGCCATCCCCCGAAATATCGGCCCCCATAGCCCGCAAGCATGTGGCCAGATCAACAATCTCGGGTTCTTTGGCGGCGTTTTTCAAAACCGTTACGCCGCTGGCCAGCGTTGCCGCCATCATCAGGTTTTCCGTGGCCCCGACCGAGGGGAAATGCAATTCAAATTCGGCCCCGTGCAGCCCGTTCGGGGCATCCGCATGGATATAGCCATCGCGCAGATCCATGACCGCGCCCATGGCCTCCAGCCCTGACAGGTGAATATCCATTGGCCGCGCGCCAATCGCACAGCCGCCAGGCAGGGAAAGAATCGCTTTTCCATTGCGCGCCAGCATTGGCCCCAGCACCAGATTGGAGGCCCGCATTTTGCGCACAATTTCATAATCAGCCGTGTCGCTGGTAATATTTTCGGTGGCAATGGTAACCACCTGCCCGTCTTTCAACGATGCCACCTCGGAACCAAGCGATTCCAGCAATTGGGTCATGGTGGCGATATCCGACAGGCGCGGCACATTGGTCAAGGTTAACGGTTCGTCTGTTAACAACGCTGCGGGCATCAATGTCAGGCAGGCGTTTTTGGCACCGGCAATTTCGATGCTGCCATTCAAAGGGTGCCCGCCCTCAACAATAATTTTATCCATTCACTCTGCCCTTTGATGCTTACCGTTTATCCGGCTATTTGTCTTTATCGCTTGCGTCAGCCACCCGCGCCCGCGCCTGACCTTTGCGTTTTTGCAAATTGGCCCGCAATTGCGCCTGCAACCGTTCGGCCCGCGCATCTTTTTTTGATGCTTTTTTTGCGCCGCGCCCGGCTTTTGTGCCTGTCTTTTCAACCATGTTATACCCTTTAGCGCAAGCGAACCCGCAGGGTCCAGCCAAGCCGCAAAATTTTTCGCAAGAATCCGCTTGTTAAACCCCATCAGGATTGGTTAGAAGGCCCACGTTGCTGCTGTAGCTCAGCGGTAGAGCACTCCATTGGTAATGGAGAGGTCGGGAGTTCGATTCTCCCCAGCAGCACCATTTTTATGTCTCACCGCGCAAAGCGACGCCAAAGGGGCGGGCTGACCGCCCGACGCACAAGTCGTGCCTTTGGGTGTTTTGGTTTTAGATTGGTCTTGTTACCTACACCAGTTTTCTGATCTCGCGGCGCGCGGCGCCTCTGATGGGGCGGGCTGTCCACCCGACGCACGGTCGTGCGTTTGGGTGTTTTGATTGGTGATTGCAGCCAGCATATGCAGTTATTCCCCGCCCATTCGGCCTGTCTTGATATCGTAATCAACCGCGATTCGGTAATGGGGGTCATCCTCTGTATCCACCATCAACTGCCCTGCTTTGCTTAGCAAACGGTGGCAATCCGGTGTCAGGTGGCGCAGGCGCAGGCGTTTTCCGGCCTGTTCATATTTTTCAGCCACAGCATCAATGGCCTGCAATGCCGAATGGTCAACCACCCTTGACCCCATAAAATCCAGAATAACAGTTTCAGGATCGTCTTCGGGGTTAAACAATTCAATAAAGCTACCTGCCGATCCGAAAAACAATGGCCCGTCTATTTCGTAAACCCGCGCGCCGATTTCGGTTTCAGAGGGCCGGATAGTGGCGCGAATGCGCGATGCGGCATTCCACGAATAGACCAGTGCAGAGACAATCACCCCGACAATTACCGCAACCGCCAGATCTTCGGCCACCGTTACCACCGTTACCAGCACAATCACCAATGCATCCGAAAGCGGCACACGGCGCAATATCTTGAAGCTCTGCCAAGCAAACGTGCCGATCACCACCATGAACATCACCCCCACAAGCGCCGCCAGCGGGATCAATTCGATCAGGCTGCTGGCAAACAGAATAAACGCCAGCAAAAACAACGCGGCCGAAATGCCCGAGAGCCGGTGCCGCCCGCCCGATTTTACGTTGATCATCGATTGCCCGATCATCGCACAACCGCCCATGCCGCCAAAAAATCCGGTGGCAACATTGGCCGCGCCCTGCGCCAATGATTCCTTTGATGCACCGCCGCGTTTGCCGGTAATGGTGCCAACAAGATTAAGGGTTAACAGACTTTCAATCAGGCCGATCGCGGCCAGAATAAAGGCGTATGGAAAAATGATTTTCAGGGTTTCAAGCGTGAAAGGCACATCAGGAATGGCAAAGCTCGGCAAGCCGCCCTCCAATGATGCCAAATCCCCAACCCGAGGCACCGGCAGGTCAAACCCGATCACGATCGCTGCAACCACCCCGATGGCCAGCAAAGGCGCGGGCACAAATTTGGTAATTTTTGGCGCCACCCAGATCAACCCCATCGTGCCTGCCACAAGGCCAAGGGTCATCCACAGGGTAACGCCGCTCATCCATTCGTCATGAATTTTGAACTGCTCCATTTGCGCCAGAAAAATTACAATCGCCAAGCCATTTACAAAACCCAGCATCACCGGATGCGGCACCATGCGAATGAATTTCGCCAGCCTGAAAACCCCCGCAAGCAGCTGGATGATACCCATCAAGATCACCGTGGCAAACAGGTATTGCACCCCGTGATCGGCCACCAAGGCCACCATAACAACCGCCAAAGCACCGGTAGCACCGGAAATCATGCCGGGTCGCCCGCCAAACACCGCTGTGATCAGGCCCACCATAAAGGCCGCATATAACCCCACCAAAGGGTCAACACCGGCAACAAAAGCAAAGGCCACCGCCTCGGGCACCAAAGCCAGCGCAACCGTCAGCCCTGCCAACACCTCGATCCGGATCTGGCCAATGCCCAGCCCGCCGTTTTTCTTTGACGGATCGGAAATTCGCAGCCGTTTGGCAAAATCGGACAATGTTGTTGGTTTGGTCAAAACGGTATCCCCTTTTTTGGCGGGGTTACACCAGCACGCGCCAAAATGAAAGGCGTCAATATAGCCCTTGCACCCTAAAGGCTTTTTAACAACTCCGGCAAGGTTTCAATTGGCAAAACCAATAAAAGCGCGCCGTGGCTGTACCGGATGTCAACTTGCGGGGTTCTGGTCCGGTTAGAGGTGGCGATCTTACCGGAGCTGTTCATATCCAGCCCCTCCATTTCCCATGCCAGCCCATTGGAACATACCCCCGAAACTTCGCCCAAAGGAAACAGTGAAAACCGCGTGCCAATTGGTAATTCCACCGCAAAATCCGTTGGGCAAAGCAGGGTGATATCTTGCGGACCAATAAGAATGATCTTGCGATCAGGGTATTTTGCCAACACATTCAGCGCCGCAAGCTGATGGTCCATGCGCCCCTCCAACACCCCGATACACAAATAAACCGGCGCTTCGCTGGAATAGATACATTTTTCAAAATCGGTGGTGTCCTGTTCGGAAATCCGCGTGGTTTTACCGACATTGTCGCGCAAGCCCCCGGGGGATACCGAATCCATATCGCCCAATACCGCAAACACATCCAGCCCCAGCGCATCAGCCCTGTCAACGCCGCTATCGGCAGCGATGGTTTTGCTGGCAAATTGCTGCACCAGCGCCACATCATCGGGGGAAACCGGCCCGCCACCAATGATAATCACCGGCTCAAAAAAGCTGAGTATCCGGCTCATTCCTCGGGTTTGGCATCCGGGTCTGCTTTGCCAACCCCCAAAAACACAAATTTGAACGGCAATATCCAGACCACCCCCAAAGCCAGATAGACCAGCAATTCCACCAAAACATTCGGCCGCGTTTCAAACAGGCTTAATATCCACCAGGCAAACCCGATATAGGCAGGCATGCCCACCAATAATATAAACAACGACCAACGGCGGCGTGCTTTATAAGATAATGCCATCAATTTTCCTTTTTCTTTGTTGCCAAAAAAACTCCGGGGGAAAGCGACGCCCCGTCGCGCGGGGGCAGCGCCCCCCTAATCCGAAAACGGGTCCGTCACCAAAATCGTGTCTTCACGCTCTGGCGAGGTTGACAGCATCGCCACAGGGCAATCAATCAATTCCTCGACCCGCCGCACATATTTAATGGCCTCGGCGGGCAGATCATTCCAGGATCGCGCCCCGACTGTGCTGTCGCTCCAGCCTTTCATAGTTTCATAAACCGGCACAACCCGCGCCTGCTGATCCGCAGCTGTTGGCAGATAATCCAGCCGTTTGCCGTCCAATTCATAAGCCACGCAAATTTTGAGTTCTTTAAGCCCGTCCAGCACATCCAGCTTGGTAAAGGCGATGCCGTTCACGCCGTTGATGGCACAGGTCTGGCGCACCAGAACCGCATCAAACCACCCGCAGCGGCGTGATCGGCCTGTTACTGTGCCTTTTTCGCGCCCCACCGTGGCCAGATGTTCGCCCACCGCATCATTCAGCTCACATGCAAAAGGCCCCTCGCCGACCCGCGTGGTATATGCCTTTACAATCCCCAGCACAAAATCAATCGCGCCCGGCCCCATGCCGGTGCCCGAGGCCGCCATGCCGGCGGTGGTAGTGGACGAGGTTACAAACGGATAAGTGCCAAAATCCACATCCAGCAATGATCCTTGCGCGCCTTCAAACAATATCCGCTTTCCGGCTTTGCGTTTTTCGTTCAACACTTTCCATACCGGCGCCGCATAAGGCAAAACGCTTGGCGCGATTTCCAGCAAGCTGGCTTTCAGCACCGCCGGATCAATTTCCGGTAACCCAAGCCCGTTTCGCAAGGCATTATGATGAGTCAGCAACCGCGCGATACGCAGATCAAGGGTTTTTTCATCAGCCAGATCCGCCACCCGAATGGCCCGCCGCCCGACTTTGTCTTCATAGCAAGGGCCAATGCCACGCCCTGTAGTGCCGATTTTGGCAATTGAATTCTGGGCTTCACGCGCGCGATCCAGCTCGCCATGTATTGGTAAAATCAAAGA
>JALSGU010000061.1 GCA_026982575.1 Paracoccaceae bacterium
ACCGCGCATATTTCCCCCCAGAATTCCGCGCCGTAAATACGGCTGAAGGCACGTTCCGGTGCGCTGAATGCCATCAGAAACAACATCAGCCATGCAGCCAGTATTCCCCCGTAAAACAACAGCCATTGCGGTGCGTGGAAGCCACGCATCCTGCTCAACTTGCCGGCATTTGCGTTTCGGCCAATCTGGACCAATAGGAACAGCCAATCGGGATCAGATCATCGTTGAAATCATAATCCGGATGGTGCAGCGTGGCGGTATCGCCATTGCCGACAAACACAAATGCACCCGGACGCGATTCCAGCATATAGGAAAAATCCTCGCCGCCCATCACCGGCGCGGTGTCGGTTGAAACCATATCATCGCCCGCCACATCACGGGCGACTTTTGCAGCAATTTCGGTCTGGTCGGCGTGGTTTTTGGTTACCGGATAGCCCATCACATAATCCACCGTGGCCTTGGCGCCGTATGCAGCGGCGGTGTTTTCAGCAATCAGTTTTACTTTTTTGGCCGCCATCTGCCGGTTTTCATCCGTCAGCGTGCGACAAGTGCCGCGAATTTCCACCCGCTGCGGAATAACATTAAACGCCTTGGATTCGGTTTCAAAGCTGGTCACGGAAATTACCACGCTTTCCAGCGGGTCGGTGTTTCGCGCCACGATCGATTGCAGCGCCACCACGATATGGCTGGCAACCAAAGTTGTGTCGATACAGGCCGCAGGGTTGGCCGCATGGCCGCCAAGACCCTCGACATGAATGGTGTATTGATCGGTCGCGGCCATCAACGGCCCGGCGCGCATGGCAAATTCGCCCAGCTTCAGGCCGGGGTAATTATGCATTCCGTATACTTCCTGAATGCCGAATTGTTCCATCATGCCATCATCCACCATTTCCTTGCCACCGCCGCCGCCTTCTTCGGCCGGCTGGAAAATCACCACAACCGTGCCGTCAAAATTGCGGGTTTCGGCCAGATATTTGGCGGCCCCCAGCAACATGGCAGTATGGCCATCATGGCCACAAGCATGCATTTTGCCATCCACCTTTGATGCATGCGCCGCACCTGTGGTTTCGTGAATTGGCAAAGCATCCATATCGGCGCGCATACCGATTACCTTGCCGGAGGTGTTTTGTTTGCCCTTGATCACCCCGACAACACCGGTGCGGCCAAGGCCGGTTACAATTTCATCACAGCCAAATTCGCGCAGCTTATCCGCCACAACCCCCGCCGTGCGGTGCACATCGAACAGCAATTCGGGGTTTTCGTGCAAATCGCGGCGCCAAGCGGTGATTTCGGCGTGCATTTCGGCAAAACGGTTGATCTTTGGCATGTTACTCTCCGAGATTTTTGATGACCTGCCGGATGAAATCTTCCCCGGCGTTGAATTGTTCGATGGTGATAAATTCGTTGGGCTGGTGGGCCTGTTCAATGCTGCCCGGGCCGCAAACCACAGTGGAATAGCCTTCGCGCTGGAATTGTCCGGCTTCGGTGCCGTAACTTACCACATGTTGGCCGTTATCGCCAGTGATCCGGCGGGCCAGCATTTCTGCCGCGCCATCCGTTTCGGGGCGCAGGGGCGGGTTTTCGTCGCGCGGGATTACCTCAATATAGGTTTCGGGAATAATCGCCTGCATTTCAGCCTCGACCTCGCGCACAAATTCCATATAGCGGTTATACCAGTCGCTAGGGCTTTGGGATGCGGGGCAGCGGATATCACAGGAAAAACTGCAATCCTTGGCGGTGATATTTGTGGCGGAACCGCCATTGATGACACCGACATGCAAGGTGGTAAAGGGTGGTTCAAACATTGCATCAATCGCATTGGGGGTTGCCGCCATGTTTTCCTCGAACCGCAGGCGTAACCATTCAATCAGCCGCGCCGCGACCATCACCGCAGAAACACCTTGGTGCATCAGGGATGAATGGATTTCAAAACCGTGGATATGGGTCATGAACCCCGCTGCGCCCTTATGGCCGCTGACAACCTTCATGCTGGAAGGTTCGCCAACAATTACCGCTGATGCTTTTGGAAAGTTTTTCACCATTTCGGAAATCATAAACGGGGCGCCGACACAGCCGACTTCTTCGTCATAGGACAGCGCAATCTGGATGGGGCGTTTCATATTGGCAGCCAGCATTTCAGGCACCAGTGACAGGCAAATCGCGTCAAACCCTTTCATGTCGCAAGTGCCGCGGCCAAAATATTTGCCGTCGCGTTCCGTGACCACAAACGGGTCGCTATCCCATTCCTGCCCCGCAACCGGCACCACATCGGTATGCCCCGAAAGCACCACGCCGCCGGCCACATCGGGGCCAACCAATGCATACAGGTTGGCTTTTTGGCCGGTCGGGTCATAAACGCGGTGCGATTCCACCCCGTGGCCTGCCAGATAGTCTTCAACAAAATCAATCAATTCAAGATTGCTTTCGCTGGAAACCGTTGGAAAAGCAATCAGTTTTTCCATCATCTCGAGCGCCGAATATATTTGTGCCATTGGATACCTGTTTTGGTGAATACCGCACCTTGTGCCCTGAATAGCGCAACGTCAAGCCACGAATTACCCATTGTTATGTTGCGAATCTTGTTGTTAAGTAACTGTGACAAACGCTATAAGTTTGACTGAATGATAAAAAATACTCGCCGCGCCCTGCGGTGCCCCTCGGGAGGGAATGAATGCTAGATGCTCGTGCCACGATTCTAGATGTGGCCAATCTCAAAACCGTGTTCAACACACGCGACGGGATGGTTCATGCAGTGAACCATGTCAGCTTTTCGCTGGCCCCCGGTGAATTGCTGGGCATTGTAGGCGAAAGCGGATCAGGCAAATCCGTGACCATGATGTCGCTGTTGAAATTGCTGCCGATGCCGCCTGCCGAAATTACCGATGGCGATATTACCTTTGACGGGCGCGATGTTCGGGCCATGTCGGATGATGAATTGCGCCGCGTGCGCGGCGGCGAAATCGGGTTTATATTTCAAGACCCGATGACCTCGCTTAACCCTGTATTTACCGTCGGGTTTCAAATTATGGAACCTTTGCGTATCCATTTGGGGCTAAACAAAAAGGCCGCCCGTATCCGTGCCGCCGAATTGCTGGAGCTGGTGGGTATTCCCGATGCCACTGCGCGCTTAAAGGATTTCCCGCACCAGTTTTCGGGCGGTATGCGCCAACGGGTGATGATCGCGATTGCGCTGGCTTGTGACCCCAAAGTATTGATCGCCGATGAGCCCACCACCGCGCTGGATGTCACCATTCAGGCCCAGATTATCGAGCTGATAAAAGAATTGCGCCAAAAGCTGGGCATGGCGATCATCTGGATCACCCATGATCTGGGCGTCATCGCCGAAATCGCCGACCGTGTGGCGGTGATGTATGCGGGGCAGATTGTCGAACATGCCGAGGTGTCGGAATTGTTCAAAAACCCCCAGCACCCCTATACCCGCGCGCTTTTGGAAACCCTGCCCGATATGTCGGGCACCCGTTCCAAACGTCTGCGCAGCATTGACGGCCAGCCCCCCGCGCTTGGCAAGGCCCCGTCACATTGTGAATTTGCGCCGCGCTGCACCCATGCATTTGATCGCTGCCTGAAAGAAAACCCAAAGCGCCGCGATGTCAGTGACAACCACGATGTCGCCTGTTGGTGGGATGCAAAAACCGGGGGCGCCGCTGATGCTTGATGGAACTTCAAAACCTTTGCTTAAGGTCAACAACCTTAAAATGCATTTTCCGATCTATCGGGGCATCTTGAAAAAACAGGTGGGCGCGGTCAAAGCCGTGGATGGCATCAGTTTTGATATCATGCAGGGCGAAACCCTTGGTTTGGTTGGCGAAAGCGGCTGTGGGAAATCCACCGCCGGGCGCTGTGTGTTGCGCCTGTATGAGGTAACGGACGGTAATATCGAACTGGATGGCGAAGATATTGCTGACCTGACCGGCCCGCAACTGCGCGCCAAACGCCCCGAAATGCAGATGATTTTTCAAGATCCGCAAGCCAGCCTGAACCCGCGCATGACAGTTGGGTCGATTATTTCCGAACCGCTTTATGAACACCGGAAAATGACCAAACCGGAACGCCGCGCAAGGGTGGATGAATTGATGGATGCGGTGGGTCTGGCGCGCCGCTTTGCCGATCGTTACCCCCATGAATTTTCCGGCGGTCAACGCCAGCGCATCGGCATTGCCCGCGCATTGGCATTGAACCCGAAATTTATTGTTTGCGACGAACCGATTGCGGCGCTGGATGTTTCCATTCAGGCCCAAGTGGTGAACTTGCTGGAAGATTTACAGGAAAAGCTGGGCCTGACCTATCTGTTTATCAGCCATGATCTGTCGATGGTGCGCCATCTGGCCGACCGTGTGGCGGTGATGTATCTGGGTAAACTGGTTGAACTGGGCGATTCAGAAACCCTTTATACCGCACCACAGCACCCCTATACTCAGGCGCTTTTATCAGCTGTGCCCCATCCTGATCCGGCCAAGGCCGGCAATATTGACCGTGTAATTCTGCAAGGCGACGTGCCTAGCCCCGCCAACCCGCCAAAGGGCTGCAATTTTTGCACCCGCTGTCCGGTGGCCACTGAAATTTGTCATAAAGACGAACCCGAATGGCGGCAAATTGGCGAAGGTCACTTCGCTGCTTGTCACTTAATCAAGTGAAGATGCGGGCCAACCGCACCATAATCAATATTTGCAACAGAGGAGAAACTCGCAAATGAACATGAAACACATTCTGGCCGGCGCGCTAGGCGCCACGCTGGTGGCAGGATCGGCAGTTTATGCCGGCAGCCACGAAGCGCAGCAGGGCCGCGATGGCAATGTCAATATCATCTATTGGCAAGCCGTTTCCATCCTTAATCCGTTCTTGTCCGGGGGCACCAAAGATATCGATGCATCAAACCTGATCATCGAGCCATTGGCGCGCTATGACGAAGAAGGCAACATGATTGCATGGTTGGCCACAGAAATTCCGACCGTGGCAAACGGCGGCGTCGCCGAAGACCTGACCTCGATCACCTGGAATATCACACCGGGCATCAAATGGTCCGACGGCACCGATTTCACCTCGGCCGATGTTGTGTTCACTGCTGAATATTGCATGAACCCCGATGGCGGCTGTCAGCAATTAACCTCGTTTTCCGATGTTGAATCGGTTGTTGCGGTTGATGATCTGACCGTTACCGTCACCTTCACCAAGCCAAAACCGTTTCCTTATGGCCCGTTTGTTGGTGGCACAAGCCCGATCATTCAAAAAGCCCAGTTTGAAAACTGCGTAGGCGCCGAAGCCCCGAACTGCACCGAGCAGAACTTCAACCCTATTGGCACCGGCCCGTTCATGGTTGATGAATTCCGCGCCAATGACGTGGTTACCATGGTTGCCAACCCCAACTATCGTGACCCGAGCAAGCCGGCATTTGCATCCCTGACCTTCAAAGGTGGCGGCGATGCGGCATCAGCCGGTCGTGCGGTTCTTGAAACCGGCGAATTCGACTATGCGTGGAACCTGCAAATTGATCCGGGCGTGCTGGCCGATATGGCAGCAGCTGGCAATGGCACCGTAATTTCGTCTTATGGCACCGCAGTTGAACGCATGATGGTCAACATGACCAACCCGTCTGCCGATCTGGGCGATCTACGTTCAACCCTTGAAGGCGGGCCACACCCGTTCTTGCAATTTGCCGAAGTCCGTCGTGCGCTTAGCGTTGCGATTGACCGTAATTTGCTGGCCGAAGTCGGTTATGGCAAAGCAGGCACTGCAACCTGTAACGTGGTTCCGGCACCGGCAATTTACGCATCAACCGCCAATGACGAATGTCTTGTGCAAAACATCGATCTGGCCAACCAGATCCTTGATGATGCTGGCTGGGAAATGGGTTCCGACGGTGTTCGCGTCAAAGACGGCGTGCGTCTGTCGATCCTGTATCAAACCTCGACCAATGCGGTTCGTCAGGATACCCAAGCACTGGTAAAGCAGTGGTGGTCTGAAATCGGTGTTGAAACCGAGCTGAAAAACATCGATGCTGCGGTGTTCTTTGGTGGCGATCAATCCAGCCCGGATACATTCCAGAAATTCTTTGCGGATATCGAAATGTATACCAACCTGTTTGATGGCACTGATCCCGAGGCCTATATGAACAGCTGGACCTGTGCGGAAATTCCTAATCCGGCAAACAACTGGCTTGGCAGCAACATGCCGCGCTATTGTAACCCTGCTTATGATGCACTGGCGACCGAACTGTCGACCACCGCCGCAATCGAGGACCGTGCGCGTATCGTTCGTGAAATGAACGACATGCTGATGTCCGAGGGCGCGATGATCCCGCTGGTTCACCGTGGTCGTGTTTCTGCACATGCCAATTCCCTTCAGGGCGTTATCCTGAACACATGGGATAGCGAAATGTGGAACGCTGCTGACTGGACCCGCAGCGAATAAACCAACCAATTCGAAGGGCCTCGCCATGTTTGCGAGGCCCTTTGTTTCTTTCACTCAAGCTACTGTACCGAGGCGTTAAATGCTGAATTATACCATCAGGCGATTGTTTTTCACGATCCCGACGCTTTTGTTCATCAGCTTTGTCATTTTCCTTATTCTGGATATGGCCCCGAATGACCCGACCGGCAATCTGCCGATGACCATCCCGCCCGAAGTGCGCGAAAACATCCGCAAAAGCCTTGGGTTGGATGCACCGATGTATGTGCGGTATCTGTTATGGTGCAACCAGTTTTTCATCAATGAACCGCTGAACCTGCTTTATGAATGGTTCGACTGGTGTATCGGCGATTGCGAAAACCGCACAAGGGTGCGCAGCTGGTCAACGCGTTCGCCGGTGGTTGATCTGATTGTTGAACGTATGCCCCAAACCCTGTGGGTGGTTGGCATGTCTTATGTGGTCGGCATTCTGATCGCGCTGCCGATCGGGGTGATTTCGGCCTATAAACAATATAGCTGGTTTGACCAGATCGGCACGTTTATCTCCATGATCGGTTTTTCGGTTCCGACATTTTTTACCGGCGTTTTGCTGATTGTAATATTTTCGGTCTGGATAGATCAGGATAGCTGGTTCTGGCTGCCCTCGATTTACGACACCACGCTTGTGGTCGATAGCTGGGGCAATTTCTGGCTTCAGGTTCGGCAAATGATCATGCCGGTGATGGTGCTGGCGCTTTATAATGCCGCCCAGCTAAGCCGGTTTATGCGGGCCTCCATGCTGGATAACCTGTCACAGGATTATGTGCGCACCGCGCGCGCCAAGGGCCTTAAGGAAAAAACCGTTCTGCTGGTGCATGTGTTGCGCAATTCGATGATCCCCGTGGTGACGGTAATTGCGCTTAGCGTGCCGCAGGTATTTGGCGGTGCCATCATTACCGAACAGATTTTCCGGGTTAACGGGCTGGGCCAATTGCTGATCATCGGCATTCAGGGTGCCGATATTCCGCTGGTCCAGACCCTGACCTTTATTTTTGCGGTGCTGATCGTATTGTTTAACCTTGTTGCCGATATTCTTTACGGCCTGCTAGATCCGAGGATCCGTTATGACTGATACCGCCGCACAAGAACAGAATGTCCAAAGCAAGAACCGCTCGCTTTGGGGGGATGTGTGGGTGCAGTTTCGCAGCCACAAGGGCGCGATGCTGGGGATGGTTGTGTTTGGCATCATCCTGTTCGGTGTTACAGCCGGTCCCTATTTATGGACCATTGATCCCCAATATCTGGATATCCGCGATAAAAATCAGGGCATAAGCTGGAAACATCCGCTTGGCACCGACCAGCTGGGCCGCGATCTGCTGGCGCAGCTGATCCATGGCGGACGGGTATCGGTGGCGGTTGGCCTTGCGGCGATGCTTTTATCTTTGGTTCTTGGCACATTTATCGGGGTGCTGGCCGGGTATTTCAAAAGAATAGACGGGCCGTTGATGCGCCTGACCGACCTGTTTCTGGCCTTGCCTATTTTGCCGCTGTTGCTGGTGATCATCATGCTGTTTCGCGATACATTGCGAAATGCTTTTGGCCCGGAAACCGGCATTTTCCTGTTGATTGTGTTTATCATCGGCATGACCAGCTGGATGCAAACCGCGCGGATTGTGCGCGGCGATGTGCTGGCATTAAAGGAACGTGAATTCATTCTGGCCGCCAACAGCATCGGCACCCCTGCACGGCGGGTGATCTTGCGTCATATTTTGCCAAACATCATGTCGCCAATCATGGTTTCGGCGACATTGGGTGTGGCCACCGCGATTATTACCGAAAGCGCGCTATCGTTTCTGGGGCTTGGTTTTCCGTCGGATTTCCCGACATGGGGGCGGCTGTTATTTGATGGCACCACCTTTATCCAGCAATCACCTTCACGGGTGATCTGGCCCGGGCTTGCGATTTCGCTAACGGTGCTAAGCGTGAATTTCATCGGAGACGGGTTGCGTGACGCGCTCGACCCACGCATCAGGGGCCGTTAAGCTGTTGATGCACCTGACCGGCGGCATATGAAAAACCTGACCGTTAAAAGATTAATTTTCCCGTAGGGTGCGTGGTCTCCACGCACCGCCGCCTGTCGGCTAGCGCCAGCTAATCTTCCAGACGTGCCGCTGCCAGAATACGGCCTTGTCCGGCCTCTTGAACAATAACAGCGTAATATAAAAGATTATCCAGATCATGAACCCGCAAAAAAATTGCCGAAGCCCCGTCCCATTCGGCGATCGTATCCCAGCTTTTAACCACATTAACGTAATGCAAGGTCTGGCCCCGCAGCTCACCGCGCTCAATGGTGACTTCTTGTCCGGCGGCATAGCCAACCAGATAAACCGCTGAGCCAGCGACATTCCGGTCTGCGGGTTGAATGGAAATCGTTGCCGAACCTTCACTAAATGCAACCGATAGCATAACGGTTTGCGGTTGGCTTTCATGCTCCATAATTTGGCGCTGAACCTCGTCGCCCCGTGAACCCACCATATACTGGTTGCCCTGCACCACCATTTGCGGCGTATAAACCGACCGTTCATTCCATGCCCGGGCATAATTTCGTTGGCGCGCAGAAAAGGCCGGCTGGGCAAAGGCATCTTTCCAACCCAGATAATCCCAGTAATCCACATGCAAGGCCAGCGCGATCACATAATCCTTGTCAGCCAATTCTGCCAGAACCCGGTCCGCTGGCGGGCAACTGGAACAGCCCTGCGATGTAAACAGTTCCACCACAACAGGGTTATCTGCATAAGAGCTTGCAGGAAGTATACTTAGAAAAGCAGCTGTAAATATGGCAAGGCGGCGCATGGGAATCCTTATACTGGTTTTGTCCACCATAAGCCTGCATTTAATAACATGCACTTCAAGCCTTCGCGATAAATATGTCATCACCCCTACCACCGGCGCGATCCGGCGATATATACATCTGCTTGCTTGCCAAAAACCTGCCGAAGCCGGCTTTCTTCGTCTTTGATAAAGCGGCGCGTGATTATGAACGGAAACAGGATCACCGGCAGAACCGCAATAATATCCCCCAGCCAAAAAGCAAGCCCCAACAAAACAAGGGCCATGCCCGTATATATGGGGTTTCGGTTAATGCGAAACGGGCCTTCGATAATCAGGCTGCTGGGCATATGGCGGGGTTCAATGGTGGTTTTCTTGCGCCAGAACCAGATCGCCGACCAACCGGCAATTCCAAAACCCAGCGCCACCGTCAAAATACTGACAAGCAAAGGGATTTGTATTTGAAACACAGGGATAAAGCTGGCGCATAACCAACTGGTTAGCGCCATGGCCAAAGCCCAGACAGGCGGAATATCGGGGAAATCTTTCATAAGAAACAGCCTAGCACATCTGTCAGGATGCGCTAGGTCACAATGTTGTTTTAGCCCTTTGCAAGGTTGCGCAGCACATAATGCAGCACGCCGCCATGCTCGACATATTCAATCTCGATTTCCGTATCGATGCGGCATTTCAAGGTGATTTCCTTAACGCTGCCATCCGCATAGGTAATCACACATGGAACTTCGGATAATGGTTTAAGATCACCCTCCAGACCTTTGATAGAAATGGCTTCATCACCGGTCAGCTTCAGCGACTTACGGTCGTCATTACCGGTAAATTCAAACGGAATAACCCCCATGCCAACCAGATTTGAACGATGGATACGTTCAAAAGTTTTGGCAATCACCGCCGAAACCCCCAGCAATGACGTGCCTTTGGCAGCCCAGTCACGCGAAGACCCCGCGCCGTATTGCTCGCCTGCAACAATCACCAATGGCGTGCCAGCGGCCTGATATGCCATGGCCGCATCGTAAATCGAGGTTTGTTCGCCGTCTGGCCCTTTGGTATAACCGCCCTCCACGCCATCGAGCATTTCGTTTTTAATGCGGATATTGGCAAATGTGCCGCGCATCATCACCTGATGGTTGCCGCGCCGCGAGCCATAAGAATTGAACTCGCGCTTGCCAACCTGACGATCAATCAGATATTTCCCCGCAGGGCTGTCGACGGCAAAAGAACCGGCAGGTGAAATGTGGTCGGTTGTGACCATATCGCCCAAAACCGCCAGTATTTTAGCGTCTTTTACATCGGTAATCACACCCGGTTCAGCCGACATATTCTGGAAATAAGGCGGGTTCTGGATATAGGTGCTTGCAGCGGGCCAATCATAGGTCAGGCTGTCGGTGGTTTCCACCGCTTGCCATTTTTCATCACCGGCAAATACATCGGCATATTTGGATTGGAACGCCTCGCGGGTGACAGTTTTATCAACCAGATCGGATATTTCTTTTGATGTTGGCCAGATGTCTTTCAGATAAACATCATTACCGTCCGTGTCTTGCCCCAACGGGTCTTTGGTAAGGTCGATATTCATATCGCCCGCCAAGGCATAGGCCACCACCAGCGGCGGGGATGCCAGATAATTGGCGCGCACATCGGGGGATATCCGGCCTTCAAAATTACGATTTCCCGACAGCACAGATGTGGCCACAAGATCGCCCTTAGCAATGGCATCGGACAGTTCTTTCTGGATCGGGCCGGAATTGCCGATACAGGTGGTGCAGCCATAACCAACCAGATTAAACCCGATTTTATCAAGGTCTTTTTGCAGGTCCGCCGCCTCAAGATAGGCCGAAACCACCTGAGACCCGGGCGCAAGCGATGTTTTTACCCACGGTTTACGGGTAAGCCCCAGCGCCGCGGCCTTGCGCGCCACCAGCCCCGCGCCGATCATCACATAAGGGTTGGATGTGTTGGTGCAACTGGTGATCGAGGCAATCACAACCTTGCCCGACGACATGGTGTAATCTTCACCGACAACCGGCACCTGTTTGTCCAACGGGCGCTTGAATGTGTTTTCCATTTCCCAGGCAAATGCTTTGGTCGAACCATCCAGCGCCACATAATCTTGCGGGCGTTTGGGGCCGGAAATTGCCGGCACAATTGTTGCCATATCAAGGCCAAGCGTGCTGGAATAGATCGGATTATAATCTGCGTCCCGCCAGAAACCGTTGGCTTTGGCATATGCCTCAACCAGCGCGATGCGGTCTTCATCACGGCCAGACACGCGCAAGTAACGCAGGGTTTCATTGTCAATCGGGAAGAAGCCACAGGTCGCGCCATATTCCGGCGCCATATTGGCAATAGTCGCACGATCCGCCAGCGGCAGCTTGTCCAGACCTTTGCCGTAAAATTCTACAAATTTGCCAACCACGCCGTGGGCACGCAGCATTTCCACAACCTTTAGCACAAGATCGGTGGCGGTGGTGCCCTCAACCATTTCGCCGGTCAGTTCAAACCCGACAACCTCGGGGATCAGCATGGAAATGGGCTGGCCCAGCATGGCGGCCTCGGCCTCTATGCCGCCAACACCCCAGCCCAGCACCGCAAGGCCGTTAACCATGGTGGTGTGGCTGTCCGTGCCGACAAGCGTATCGGGATAAGCCACATCTTGGCCGTTCTGGTCCTTGTCGGTCCAGACGGTTTGCGACAGATATTCAAGGTTAACCTGATGGCAAATACCGGTACCCGGAGGCACAACCCGGAAATTGTCAAATGCCGACTGGCCCCATTTCAAAAACGTATAACGTTCCATATTGCGTTCATATTCGCGTTCAACATTCATAGCAAAAGCGCGCGGCGTGCCGAATTCGTCAATCATCACCGAATGGTCGATCACCAGATCAACCGGATTAAGTGGATTGATTTTTTCAGCATCCCCGCCCAGCGCCACCAGACCATCACGCATGGCAGCCAGATCAACCACCGCCGGAACGCCGGTGAAATCCTGCATCAAAACCCGGGCCGGACGATAGGCGATTTCGCGCGGATTCTTGCCGCCCTGTTCAGCCCATTTGGCAAATGCCTTGATATCATCGACGCTAACGGTTTTGCCGTCTTCAAACCGCAACATGTTTTCCAGCACCACCTTTAGCGCGGCAGGCAGGCGCGAAAAATCGCCAAGGCCGGCTTCTTGTGCAGCAGGGATGGAATAGTAGGAAACAGTTTGCGCGCCGACCTTAAGGTCGCGGCGGGTTTTGCTGGTATCGGTGCCAACTTGAATGGTCATGGGATTCCTTTCGGTTTTTCTGGGCAGGGATGCCGCGAAAAAGCGCGGCTTTCAATGGGGCATAACGTCTTGGTGTGCAATTGTATACCAAAATGGCCTATTTGGCGAGAATTATATTTATTTTGCCAGCCCATGCGCGTTAATGCCAGTTTTATTTGCGCCCTTTCCCCTTTGGCAAAGATACGCTATTGCATTTTTATGAGCCTAACCGTTTCAAATCTTTCCTGCCAGCGTGGCGGCCAGACAATATTTGCAGGCCTGTCATTTGAGCTGGCCAAGGGTCAGGCAATGGTGCTGCGCGGTCCCAATGGCGCGGGAAAATCAACTTTGTTGCGGGTGCTGGCGGGGCTAATCCCCCCCCTGTCGGGCCGGATTGACCTGAATGGGTGTGGCCATAAAAACCGTGATGATTTTCAGGAAATGATTGCGTTTGCGGGCCATCTGGACGCCATTAAACCCCAACTGACTGTGGCTGAAAATCTGCGGTTCTGGGCAGACCTGTTTGGCAGCAATGCTTTTGATCAAACCATGCAGGATTTTCGGCTGGTTGAGATTTCCGACCGCTTGTCCCATACCTGTTCAGCGGGGCAAAAACGGCGGCTCGGGCTGGCGCGCATTGCTGTTACATCGCGGCCCCTGTGGCTGCTGGATGAACCCACCGTATCGCTTGATACCGAAATCACCGCGCAATTCACTGCACTTATTGACCAGCATTGCGCCGCTGGCGGCATGGCGCTGATTGCCACCCATATTGACCTTGGCTTAAACAGCTCAACTGAATTATATCTGGAAGCGTTGACCCGCAAGACCTTGCAATCCTTGCCGGAATCCGACCCTTTCCTGAAAGGTGACTGGACATGAAAGCCCTACTCATCCGAGAACTTCGCCTGGCGCTGCGATCGGGTGGCGGCGCGGGGCTTGGCCTTGCCTTTTTTCTGATTGTGGTCATTTTAGTCCCGTTCGGCGTCGGGCCAGACCCGAAAATTCTGGCCCAAATCGCGCCCGGAACTTTATGGATCGGGGCGTTGCTGGCATGCCTTTTGTCGCTAGACCGTCTGTTTCAAACCGATAGCGAAGACGGCACGTTGGATATTCTGGCGCTTTCGCCTTTGCCGCTGGAAATGCTGGTGGCTGTCAAAGCATTTGCCCATTGGCTGACCACGGGGTTGCCGCTGGTGATTGCCGCGCCGGTTCTGGCCATTACCCTTAGCCTGCCAACGGAAACTTATATCTGGCTGATCGCCAGCCTTGCGCTTGGCACGCCCGCGCTCAGCTTTATTGGGGCGGCGGGGGCGGCCATTACGGTCGGGGTGCGGCGCGGGGGATTGCTTTTGTCGCTTTTGGTGCTGCCGCTTTATATTCCCACCCTTATTTTTGGTGCCAAAGCCGCCGCGCTGGCATCCGGGGGGGGCGACCCGATGCCTGCCTTGATGCTGGTTGCGGGGCTAAGCCTTTTTACCGTGGCGCTGACCCCGTTTGCGGCAGCTGCGGCGTTGCGCTCGCATCTTGGTTAGGGCAAAGTTAACATAATCCGGTGCTTGCGCGCCACGCTGAACAACATGTGACCGAATGGCAATTGCGCCCAATCACAGCAATCGATATGGTTTTTGAATGTCTATTTGGGAATTTGCAAATCCGGTGCGATTCATGCGCCTTTCAGGTCGGGTATTGCCGTATGTTTCGGTGATAGCCGTTGTGCTTTTGGCTGTTGGTTTGATTTGGGGGTTCTTTTTTACCCCCGATGATTTCAGGCAAGGCGCGTCTGTTAAAATAATATATGTGCACGTGCCTTTGGCGTTTCTGGCGATCAATATCTATTTCATGATGTTTGTCACATCCCTGATCTGGCTGATCCGCCGCCACCATGTTTCGGCACTGGCAGCCAAGGCAGCCGCGCCGATCGGGGCGGTTTTTACGCTGGCGGCACTGATCAGCGGCGCGCTTTGGGGATCGACCACATGGGGCACCTATTGGCAATGGGATCCGACGCTGACCTCGTTTTTGATCATGTTTATTTTTTACATCGGCTATAGCGCGCTTTGGGGTGCGGTGGACGAACCCGACAAAGCTGCTGATCTAACCTCGATTTTATGCCTGATCGGGTCGGTTTTTGCGGTATTATCACGCTATGCCGTAAATTTCTGGAGCCAGGGCATCCATCAGGGCGCATCCCTGTCACTGGACAAAGAGGAAAATGTTTCGGATGTTTTCTGGTTGCCGCTGGTAACGGTTATGGCAGGCGTGTTCTTTTTGTTTCTAACCTTGCTATTAATTCGCACCCGCACCGAAATCCGCAATCGCAGGATCACCGCTTTACAGGCGAGGGAAATATCATGATGCCCGAACTTGGACGTTACGCATTTTCCGTGCTTGGATCATGGGGCAGCTCTATCGGGCTGGTTCTGATGATAACCCTTATTTCGATTTACCGCGCCAAGGCCAGCAAAGCTGCGCTGGAAGCATTGGAAAAAAACCGCAAAGGCAAATAGACCATGGCAAAATTCAATCCGGTTTTGATGGCCCCCCCGCTTATATTTTTGGGTTTGGCCGGTATGTTTTATTTCGGGCTTACCCGTGAGAACCCTGACCAGTTGCCTTCGGCATTAACCGGCAAACCGGTACCCGAAATGAACCTGACCAACCTGCGCAGCGATCCGGCCCCGACCCGGGATGATCTTTTGGTTGACGGGGTAAAGCTGGTGAATTTCTGGGCCAGCTGGTGTGGCCCATGCCGCACCGAACACCCCACCTTGATGGCGATGCAGGCAAACGGCATTCCGATCATCGGAATCAATTACAAAGATGATCCCGCCAACGCGCTTAGCTTTCTTGCTGAACTTGATGACCCGTTTATCAAGGTTGGCGCCGATTTCACTGGCCGTAATGCCATTGAATGGGGGGTTACCGCAGTGCCGGAAACCTTTGTTATCAATGGCGACGGCCAGATTATTTTGCGATACCCCGGGCCAATCACGAACCGGGTTTATGAAAAATACATCGCCCCTGCTATCCTGGAAGCCTCGGGGCAATCCGAAGCTAGGGAAGCAACTGAATAATCAGTTGCCGGTTTCTTCCTCAACGGCGTATTTTTGAAATACGCCGGCCTGGGTAAAGATAAACGCAAACGTGGCGATTGGTAAAAAGAAGGTTTTGAAGGTCACCCATGTGTCCGTATCAAAACCGCGCCACACCGATTCATTTGCGATGGCCAGAAACAGGAAAAACAGCGCGAATCTTTTGGTGAAAATCATCCAGCCTTCTTCTTGCAGGGGTAAAAACTCGCCCATCAGGTATTTCAAATAAGACTGCCCGCGCAGCAGGCCCACCCCCAGAATCAGGCCAAAAGCCCCGTAAATAATGGTTGGTTTCATTTTGATAAATGTGGCGTCTTGCAGCCATAATGTCAGCCCGCCAAACACCACCACAATTACCGCAGTCATCACCGCCATTTTCGGCAGGTGCCGCACCGTGATCCAGGAATAGGCCAGTGCCGCCAGCGTGATGGGCACAAACACCGCGGTTGCAAACAAAACCTGCGCCAGCTGGCGCGCATCATCGCTTAGGGTTTCATCATAAGGGGCGAATTTATAGGCCATAAAAAAGACCAGTATAGGTCCCATTTCCAGCACAAGTTTCACGATCGGGTTTTGTTTTTTCTGTTCCATTTTTCTCACTTAATACCTTTGCTAACCAAATTCCACCACAATTGCACCCAGCGCAATAATGGCCATCAACCCCGCGCGCACCGGCCCTACGGTTTCTTTTAAAAACAACCAGCCGATCAGGGCGGCAAACACAACAGAGGTCTCGCGCAGCACCGCGGCCTCGCCCACTGAATCAAGCCGCGTTGCCAATATGATTGACCCGAAACTGGCATATGCCAACACCCCGCCCAACAAGCCACGCCGCAACAATGGCGCCAGCGGCGGCGGGTTTTCCATGCGTCGATAACGCCTTGCCGCAATGAACGGAAATATCAGCCCGTCCAGAAAAAAGAACCACGCCAGAAAGGTAAACGGATCAGCCGTGGCGCGAATGCCAAACGCATCATAGGTGGTATATAATGCCACAGTCAGGCCGGTGATAAAGGCCAGCGCAATGGCGGCGCGCAAAGCCGATTGATCAACTTTTGAGCGCGTCAGGTTAAACGCGGCCAAGCCGAATATCCCCCCCGAAAGCAAAAACACACCAAACCATTGCATCGGGGCGAATTGCTCGCCAAACACAAATCCGGCGGCAAAAACAGTGACCAAAGGGCCGGTGCCGCGCACAACCGGATACACAACCGTAAAAGCCCCTTTGGAATAGGCCATAGCCTGAAGGAGTTTATACGCCATGTGAATGACCATCATGCCGGCAAATATCAGCCACATATGCGGTTCTGGCCATGGCACAACAAACAACACAATGGGCAATGCAATCAGCCCATAGGCCCCGTCAATGGCGCCGCGCGTCAGCCACGGGTCAAACCGGCCTTTTTGTAATGCGCCAAATATTGCATGGCTGAATGCCGCCAGTAATGCCAGCCCCAGCGCCCAGTTCTGGCCGGTGGCTGTGCCCTCCATGCCAATGAAAAATTCGCTCAACCCTCAAAGCCTGCAAGGGCATTGGCGAATTCTTGCGGATCAAATGGCGATAGATCATCAATGGCCTCGCCCACGCCAATGGCGTGGATTGGCAGGCCAAAACGATCGGCCAGCGCCACCAGCACCCCGCCCTTGGCGGTGCCGTCCAGTTTGGTCATGACCAGCCCCGAAACATCGGCTATTTTGGTGAATATATCCACCTGATTAAGGGCATTTTGCCCCGTGGTGGCATCCAGCACCAGCAAGGTATTATGCGGTGCCTCGGGGTCTTTTTTGCGAATAACCCGCACGATTTTGGCCAGTTCTTCCATCAGATCCGCGCGGTTTTGCAACCGGCCTGCGGTATCAATCAATAATATATCTGCGCCGTCAGCCTCGGCTTTGGTCATGGCTTCATAGGCTAATGATGCGGGGTCTGATCCCTCAGGCGCGGTTAAAACCGGCACACCAGCACGTTCACCCCAAACCTGTAATTGCTCCACTGCGGCGGCGCGGAATGTGTCACCCGCCGCGATCACCACCGATTTTCCGGCATTCTTAAGCTGGCTGGCCAATTTGCCAATGGTGGTGGTTTTGCCAGAGCCATTGACCCCGACCACCAAAACCACCTGCGGTTTTTTGCCATAAATTGGCAAAGGCCGCGCCACGGGTTCCAGAATTGCGGCACATTCGGCGGCTAGCAGCTGTTTGATTTCATCGGTGCCAAGGCGTTTGCCAAATCGCCCCTCGGCCATATTCGCCGCCACTTTCAGCGCTGTTTCAACCCCCATATCCGCCGAAATCAGCAACTCCTCAAGGCTTTCCAGCATCGCATCATCAAGCACCCGTTTGGGCGCGGTATCACGGCCAAGTGCGCGCGCGATCAACCCCGGTTTGGTGGCAGGTTCAGGTGGTTGCTCGGGGGGGTGTTCAACCGGCTTTTCCTTAACAATCGCTTGCAGCCCGTCATCAATTTTATCCGATGATCTGGTCAGGCGGTTTTTGAGTTTTTTGAAAAAAGACATAAAGGCTCCAGTCGTTGCACCCCGTTTAATACGGGATGCAGGCAGATGAAAGACAGAACCTTAGATCTGATCAGGGAAATATTTCATCAGCGACAGTATCGGATTTGGCGCCGCCTGCCCCAGACCGCAAATCGAGGCATCGACCATGGCCGTGCAAATTTCGCCCAGCAGGTCTTGATCCCACTGATCCACCTGCATCAATTTCACCGCTTTTTCACAGCCGATGCGGCAAGGGGTGCATTGACCGCAGCTTTCATCCTCAAAAAACCGCAGCATATTCAGGGCGGCATCGCGCACGCTGTCTTTATTCGACAGCACAACCACAGCCGCCGACCCGATAAAACTGCCATATTCCTGAAGCACATCAAAATCGAGCGGAATGTCGTTCATACTTGCAGGCAACAAGCCAGATGACGGCCCACCGGGGGAGTAGGCAGTAAATTCATGGCCATCCGCCATACCGCCACAAGCCTTGATAATATCGGCAATGGTTGATCCGGCAGGCAGCAATTGCACCCCGGGGAATTTCACCCGCCCCGATACCGAATAAGACCGCAAGCCTTTGCGCCCGTTACGTTCATGGCTGTTCAGAATTTCCGGCCCGCCACGGCAAACCTTGGTAATCCAGTAAAGCGTTTCAACATTATGCACCAAAGTTGGCTGGCCAAAAACACCCACCTGCGCAACATATGGCGGGCGATGGCGGGGCATGCCGCGCTTGCCCTCGATGCTTTCGATCATGGCGGATTCTTCGCCGCAAATATAAGCGCCCGCGCCACGGCGCAGATCTATATAGCCTTTTTCAACAATACCGGCATCTTCCAGATTTTTGATCTCACCCAGCAGAATTTCGCGGATTTCAGGGTATTCATCGCGCAGGTAAATAAACGCGGTTTGCGCATCAACCGCCCAAGCCGCGATTAACATTCCCTCAAGAAAAACATGCGGTTCCCGTTCAAGGTAATAGCGGTCCTTAAACGTCCCCGGTTCGCCCTCATCGGCATTTACCGCCAGATATCGCGGCCCGTCAGCGGCGCGCACAAACGACCATTTGCGCCCCGAGGGAAACCCCGCACCGCCAAGCCCCCGCAGGCCGGATTGCAAGATTTCATCCTGTACTTGATCAACGGTTTTTGCGCCTGCACGCAGGGATTTCAGCAAGATATAGCCGCCATCATCACAATATGCCTCAAACCCTTCATAAGCGGCAATATCGCCGTGAACCTTGCCAGCCTTAACCGCCGTATTTATCACGCTGTAATCTGCATTGATAATATGGTTATGACCCAAAGCCACCACCGGCGCGGTTTCGCAACGCCCCATGCAAGGCGCACGCAGCACCCGAATTTCATCAGCAGAATACCGCGTGGCCAGTTCGGTTAGCAATTCTGCCGACCCTGCCATTTCACAAGAAAGCGAATCGCAAACGCGGATGGTTAATGCCGGCGGCGCGGATTCGCCCTCCAGCACAATATCAAAATGGGCGTAAAAACTGGCCACCTCGAATACTTCGGCTTGCGACAGCTTCATTTCTTCGGCCAAGGCCCGCAGATGCGCCGCTAACAGGTGGCCGAATTTATCTTGAATCAAATGCAGATATTCAATCAACAAATCACGGCGCAGCGGCTTGCCTTGCAAGATTGCGCGAATTTCAGAATGGGCGGTATCGTCCAGTTGCCGCCCTTTCGGGGTGCGCCTGCCCTTGCCTTTGCCAGATTTCCAAACGCCTTTGCCCTGATCCAGTGCCATAATTCCGTCCTATATGGAGTTGCCAAGACATATTACGGCAAAGTCTTGCCGAATAAACAGCCAAAAACGACGTCAAGAAAGGGTGATCTGCAAATCCTTGCAAAATCTTGCTGCAATTGCTGATATACAGTAATTTTTCAAGGAGCCGATTCCATGCAAAAGCTATTGTTAGCATTTTTTGTTTTAACCGTTACATCGCCAGTCACAGCGCAAAACGTGACCCTGTCTCTGGCCGAAAAGCTCCGGCTTGGCATGGTAATGGATGCCACCGCTTTCAAGGCCTTAACCGATGGCAACACCATCACCTATAATAACGGAGTCGAAGATATTTACCGCGAATATTTTCGCCCCGGCACCAACCGCATTGTCATCGAATGGACCGAAGCCCGAGACCCGAGCCAAACCATTTGCGACACCGGCACATGGTATGAGGAAAACGGATTAATCTGTTTTAATTGGTCCGCATCCGGTTCAGTGTGCGCCTTATGGGTGGATTACGAGGGGGAATATATTTCCGCAATTGCAGGGATAGACGGCACGTTCGAGCGGAACCTGGAGGTAATATCAACCATCACAACAACCCCGCTTTATTGCGAGGTTGGCATGGTGCAATTGCAACAATCGATACTGGATGCAGAAGCAGGATGAAATTTCTTACTTTTATTTTACTAATGATCCCCGTGGTTTTGCCAGCCCAGAACCTGCGTGAAAAATTTGAAGCCGGCACTGAAATCACTGCGTCTGAATGGCAGGAAATGACTCGTGGGCGCACCGTAAT
The DNA here is from genome assembly GCA_026982575.1 of Paracoccaceae bacterium. Lineage (GTDB taxonomy): Bacteria > Pseudomonadota > Alphaproteobacteria > Rhodobacterales > Rhodobacteraceae > UBA3077. The sequence continues at coordinate 20,641 of JALSGU010000061.1, forward strand.
TTACCAATCTTTTGGCAGGGAAGTCGGCCGCGAATATTACCCGCCCAGCGGCAACAAAGTATTTTTCCGGTTTTCCAATGGTGAATGTCTGGAAGGCACGGTTGCCTATAGCCCACCCGATTTTTGCTTTGACTGGCAAGTCTATGGCAAAATGTGTTTTGAACATAAGTACGTTGATGGCGAGATATTCATCATGGGAGAAGGCAACATCGTATTTGTATCCGATATTGTTAACGACCCGTTCCAATGCACCGCAGGATTATTAAGCGCGCTTGACCAGCCCCTGGCCTTTGCAGGTTTGCCATGAAACCCCTGATCACATTGATTTTCATGGCTTTTGCAACCCCCGCAATTTCCCAGGAAATCATGAGCGCCGAGGCGTTTGACAGCTTTAGCGTTGGTACAACCTTGTATTTTTACCAAAATGGCCGCTTTTACGGATCTGAACAGTTTTTCGAAAACCGCCAATCGGTTTGGCGGGCCGAAGACGGCAGCTGTGTAAACGGTCAATGGGAGGAAGTCGAAGAAGGCATTTGTTTTAGCTATGATGGTAGCGCCAGCATGCATTGTTGGCAAATATCGCGCGATAACGACACCATCATCATCGAAAGCCTGTTTCCCGAAGCAGGTCAAAACACAACCCTGCTTGAACTTGGCGGTCAGGACACTATTCCGGTTATTTGCACGGCACCCTCATTGGGAGTTTAGAACAAATCGCCCTGCCCGTCGCCTGATTTGGATTTTGGCTTTGCTTTTGGCTTTGCTTTACCTGAAATTGGCAGCACCCCGTCAGCAAATTCTATTTCCAGCGCAGCAGCCGATTTGGCCAGTTTGCGGCTGGTAACCACCGCACCATCCCCCCACACAACCGCATATCCACGCTTAAGGGTGTTTTTATAGCCCAGAGACTGGCGCATCCGTTCCAGCCCCTCCAACTGTTGTCGAAAATCCGAAATCTGGCGGCTGGCAGCATTGCAAAATGCTAGTGAAATCTGTCCAAGGTCTTTTTGTTTCTGGGCCAGATCTCGCGACAGCACCGTCGCCCTGACCGGATGTCTGGACAGGTGCAGTTTTTTCTGCTGCACAAAGGCCATCAAGGCACGGGGCAGCCGCATGGATAACCCGTCCAGCCTTTGCGCCCGCTCGGCCAATATCGCATCGGGGCGCGGCAAAGCCCGCGACAGGTCGCGCAACCGCTGGCCGTTGTTTTCCAGCATACGCGCCAAGGCACGGCGGCGGCGTTCCTCATAACCGGCAATGCTTGCAGCCAGTTCGGCCCGCACCGGCACGGCGATTTCAGCCGCTGCTGTCGGGGTGGGGGCGCGGTGATCACTGGCGAAATCTATCAAGGTGGTGTCGGTTTCATGGCCCACCGCAGAAATTAGCGGAATTTTGCTATCCGAGGCGGCGCGCACCACGATTTCCTCGTTAAACCCCCAAAGGTCCTCCAAGGAACCACCGCCGCGCGCCACGATCAACAGATCAGGCCGCGGCACGGCCCCGCCTTTTTCCAGCGCGTTAAATCCAAAAATCGCATTGGCCACCTGCTCGGCACATTTTGGCCCTTGCACTATTACTGGCCAGACCAAAACCTTGCGCGGAAACCTGTCGCGCAGCCGATGCAAAATATCCTTGATCACCGCACCGGAGGGCGAAGTGATCACCCCGATTACCTCGGGTAGAAACGGCAATGCCTGTTTACGTTCTGCTGCAAATAACCCTTCCGCTGCCAATGTCGCCTTGCGCTTTTCCAGCATGGCCATCAATGCGCCCACACCGGCGGGTTCGATGCTCTCGATCACAAGCTGATACCGGCTTTGCCCCGGAAAGGTGGTCAGGCGACCGGTGGCGATAACCTCCATGCCTGCCTCGGGCTGATGGGCCAGACGGCTGGCAACGCCTTTCCAGACCACACTGGCCAGCACCGCACGGTCATCCTTAAGGTCCAGATATAAATGCCCCGATGCGGGGCGCGATACCCTCCCGACCTCACCGCGCACCCGCACATGGGAAAATTCGCCCTCAACCACGCGTTTTACGGCACCGGACAATTCCGAGACCGTAAATTCGGGGCTGTTGCCAGCTTCGCCGTCATCAAATAATTCTGACATATCTGTCGCCTTGCATCATTATTCGCGCAACATTAGAACGGCCCTTATCAAAACCCAATAGGTAACGCGCAATGAACATTCTTATTCTTGGTTCTGGCGGGCGTGAACACGCGCTGGCATGGGCAATCAACCAAAACCCCAAATGCGATACGCTGATTTGTGCGCCCGGCAATGCGGGCATGGGTGACGTTGCCACCTGCTTGCCACTGGATATTATGGATGGCAATGCAGTAGTAGATTTTGCGCAGCACCACAAAATTGATTTTGTGGTGATCGGCCCCGAAGCCCCGCTTGCGGCAGGTATTGCCGATGCCTTGCGCGGCGCAAACATTTTATGTTTTGGCCCCAGTGCTGACGCCGCGCAATTGGAGGCCTCAAAAGCATTTACCAAAGAAATATGTGACGCCTGCAACGCCCCCACAGCTGCTTATGGCCATTTTAAGGATGCCGGTCAGGCCAAGGCATATGTGCACGGCCAAGCCATGCCGATTGTTATCAAAGCCGACGGGTTGGCTGCGGGCAAAGGCGTGATCATCGCCGAGACCCAACCCGAGGCGCTGGCCGCGATTGACAATATGTTTGACGGCCAGTT
>JALSGU010000062.1 GCA_026982575.1 Paracoccaceae bacterium
ATGTGCACGGCCAAGCCATGCCGATTGTTATCAAAGCCGACGGGTTGGCTGCGGGCAAAGGCGTGATCATCGCCGAGACCCAACCCGAGGCGCTGGCCGCGATTGACAATATGTTTGACGGCCAGTTTGGCGAAGCCGGTGCCGAAGTAGTGGTTGAAGAATTCATGCAGGGAGAGGAAGCCAGCCTGTTTATTCTGTCGGATGGCAAAAACATTCTGCCCATCGGCACAGCCCAAGATCACAAGCGCGCTTTTGATGGCGACAAAGGCCCCAATACCGGTGGCATGGGGGCCTTTTCGCCTGCGCCAATCATGGATGATGCGGTGATGGAAAAAGCGATGGTGCAAATCATCCGGCCTACCATTGCTGAAATGGCCCGGCGCGGCACTCCGTTTCAGGGGGTGCTTTATGCAGGGTTTATGATTAAAAACGGCCAGCCCAGATTGGTTGAATATAACGTGCGCTTTGGTGACCCTGAATGTCAGGCGATTTGTATCCGGCTTGGTGCGCAAATGCTGGATGTCCTGCTGGCCTGTGCCAATGGCACGCTGGACACTGCCCGAATAAACTGGGCGGATGACCACGCGATCAGCATTGTTATGGCCGCCAATGGCTATCCTGATGCATATGAAAAAGGCAGTGTTATTTCGGGGCTGGACGCCGCAGATAACGACCCCAAAGCCCAGGTTTTTCATGCAGGCACCAAATTGGTGGATGGCAATATCACCGCGAACGGGGGGCGTGTATTAAATATTACCGCGCGCGGCGAAACCCTGCACGCGGCCCATACCCGTGCTTACGCTTTGGCTAAAAAAATCGACTGGGCTGACGGATTTTACCGCAAAGACATCGGCTGGCGCGCGCTTTAGTTACAGGCCAGCACCCGTTCAAAACTGCGCTGCCCATCAAAGGGCGCGATCACTGTGCTGGTCACCAAGCCGCTGACAATACGCGAAGCCACGATGTTGCGCCATATGCCATCCGCCGTAATCACCTCGGCCCCCAAACCACAATCGCGGATACCGCCCGATATAAAACCCTCGCCGAACCGGTGGTTGGTCAGGTTTGATTTCCGGCCAATCCGCACCAGCCTGCCACGCTGCATTGTCCAGATTTTCAGGGTTTTGCCCAAATGTGGCGTTTCGATATAGGCAATATCAAGCTGCCCGTCGCCGTTAAGATCGGCAATGCCCGCAGGGGCCAGCCAACGTTGCGATGTGCCTATGTTCGGGGTTGCCGTAATTAGCCCGTCAATGCTGTAAACCGCCAGTCGGGCGCCGGTTTGGTTATCGGTCTCGACCACAACCACCTCGGGCCGTCCGTCACCATCAAGATCAGCCAGACGCGGCACGAGGTCTTCAAACACGCTACGTTCCGGCAAGGTTATTTTGACTTTCCGCTCCACATAATTTGTGCAGCGGAAACAATCATCAATGGTCAGCACCAGCGCGCCAAATTCGGTTTCATTGCCAAACACACCGTGTTGATACCGCGTGGTCGGGTCAGTATATTCGGCCGCAATGATAACAGGCTGGCCGCTTGGGGCCAATGTTTGCGCCAATAAAATGTTTGGCAACAAACCCCATATCAGCAGCCAGAACCGCATCAGATTTGTTTTGAAGGCATCCGCACGATCAACCCGTCCAGCGCATCCGTTACCTTTATCTGGCAGGTCAGGCGCGAAGTTACGGTATTTGGCTGATAGGCAAAATCAAGCATGTCTTCTTCCATCTCGTCCTTTTTTGGCAGTTTTTCCACCCATGTATCATCCACATAAACATGGCAGGTCGAACAGGCACAAGCGCCGCCGCAATCTGCCTCTATGCCTGCGATGTCATTATCGCGCGCGCCTTCCATGACGCTCAGACCGTTTTGGACCTCTACCACATGTTCGGTGCCGTTATGTTCAATATAGGTTATCTTCGCCATTTTGCCCTCATCAATTCAACGTGTAAAAACGCTATGTAAGGCCTATCAGCCCTTGTTACCAGTGGCATAAAGAAAATTTGATCATCTGTGCGGATTTGCTATAAATTCACCTTTCGCTTTAAGCTAATTTTTATACAATTTTCATATAATTTTCCGCTACTTAGAATTAACCATTGGCTAACATATGTCTAGATTTTTACAGGTATTTGGCGCAAATTGGGAAGCATCAAAACGGAGGGTTCACAATGTCACGCATAACCATCACAGCAAACGATAACGGGTTTTTCACAAATTCGCCGGTCGGTGGCGCCTTGGCACCCAATGTTTTTCTACGCACTGCCGTTAATACCGCTGGCACAGTGCTTAGTTTTGATGGGCATGACTGGGCATCAGCCGAAAGCCTGCGCTATGCTTCGCAAGACATTTTTGTTTTTGCCGGCGCGCTGGATATCGCAACCGCGCAACTGGGCCAAACCGAGACCGTAACCGTAACCAGTATCAATTATTACCGTGAAATCGACGGGGAAATGGCTATCATCGGCACGCTTGAACTGCCCGATGCGCTGGATGTCACCGCAACGCTGCAATCACACGGGGTTAATGATATTGCTGCATGGCATCTTGATCTTGGCACTGTATTGGAGGACCTGATCCAAACCAGCGGGTTTGATTTTATCGGCGGCGAAGGCGACGATGTTTTTGCGCCCCACAATGAAATGCTGCCATTTCGCGGCGTTGCCCGTATTGATGGCGCGGGAGGCAATGACACCATCACCGGCACTTTGGGCATTGACCGCATCAAAGGCGGCACTGGCGATGACATTATCTTTGACCCGGACGGGGCCAATAAAATTCGTGGCGGTGCGGGTGATGACATTATCGAGGTCGGCAACGGCTCCGATGGCAGTTTTTTGCATGGCGGCTCGGGCAATGATACTTTGATTTCGGGTTGGGGTGACGACATGCTTGTTGGTGGCTCTGGCGCTGATATTCTGATCGGAGGGCGCGGCGACGATATGCTGTCGGGCAGTGGCGGCAAAGACATTCTCGAGGGCGGCAAAGGCAATGATACCCTTGATGGCGGCCGTGGACGTGACCTGTTAACCGGCGGAGAAGGCAACGATGTTTTTGTATTCAACGCCACTGAACGGGGCCGCGATACCATCACCGATTTTGAAGACGGTATCGATATGATCCGGTTTTCCGGCCTTGCAGGGTTTGATGATCTTACCATTACCCAGAACGGCGAAGATGTCTGGATTACCCATATCGGTGGCAACGGCCAGATTATTCTAGAGGGCATGGATATCGCACTTATCGGCGTATCCGACTTTGCCTTTATCTAAAATTTTAGAAAATTTCCGGTCAAAACTTGTTGAAAAACATAGATCACTTTGGCTAAATCATTCATGCAATTCAGCCGCATAGCAACGCTATGCGGCCTTTTCTTTGGTTTGGCCTTGATCAGTTA
>JALSGU010000063.1 GCA_026982575.1 Paracoccaceae bacterium
GATATTCTGGATGTTAAAATCTAGCCTTGTAATCCTTTGTAATCGGCGTATGTAACACGCTCCGCATTGTTGCGTAGCGTTTATGGAGATAGAAAAATGCCGGATTATAAATTAGGTGATATTGTTGCCCTGACTGCGGGTTCCCCGCGTATGGCGATTGAAGCTGTTGACGGGGATAACGTATCGTGTCTGTGGTGCAATGAAGGCACCATTCATCGGGATACATTCAATGTTGCCCTGATCAAAAAATGGGAAACCCGTGAATATGGCGGTGATCGTGGCGGAAGCCGTGGTGGCGGCGGTGGCGGCGGTGGCGGCTATAAAGGCGGCGGCAAACCTTATGGCGGTGATCGCGGCGGTGATCGTGATAGCGGTGGCGGCGGTTACAAAGGCGGCTATAAAGGCGGCGATCGTGACGGCGGCGAAAAACGTTTTGATGACCGTGGCCCCAAAGGCAAACCCGGCTGGGATGGCAAGCCGCGCGAAAAGAAATTTTTCCGCAAGGATTGATGCTCCCGTAAAGAAATGGCCTGCCGAATAGAAATTAACGGCGGGCCCATACATCCTGGGGTTGTTTGGTGAATTCAGCCCTATTCTCTAGCAAATATAGCCTTGTCCTGGTTTTGATAATTAACCACGAATGCTTACCATTTTTCACGACATTTTTCACGAAAATTGACTTTTAATGATTGAAATCAAGCACTTAAATCATGTATATGTATTTGACAAAATTAATGAAAAATGTTCAAAAAGTAATCGGGCTTCGGGTTTACCGTCAATCAATTCTGGGCCTTTATGAATAGTAATTGAGTGTATTATGTATAAGTCAAAACCCTTTGCCATAGCTGTAGCAGTACTCGGCCTCAGCTATGGCTACTCCTCGGCGCAGAATATTGTTGATGTCTTGCCGGCAGCCATGACCGATGAAGAATATCTGGCGCTTGCCAATGGTGAAGCTTTGCAAATGTTTGCAAACGAACCGGCGCCGCTCGATTCCAGAGATTTTGAAAAAATTTACCTGCTGGGTCTGGGTCAGGTGCAATCTTCGTTTTTCTGCGCGCTTGAAGTGTTAGACGAAATTGCCGCACAGATTGGTGCTGACCAAAACGGATTGCTATTTGTCGAGGTCGCCGATGTCGCGCCTTTTCTGGGTTCTGAGAATTGTTATGCCAGCTCCGATGCGGTTGAAATTCTGGTGCCAGATAATCCAGACAGCTAGGGTCAGGAAAACCGGTCCTTTAGTTTTTGCAGTGCCGAACGGTTATCATCCATGGCATGGGGCGCGGCACCGGGTTGCTCCGGCTTTTTGATGGGTGACGTCGGCTTGCCGGTAGGGCGTTTGGGGCTGGGCCGCTGGGCAATGGCATTCAGAAAATTCGGACCATCACCGGAGGCAAGATCCACGATGCCCTTGTCAACGCCCCGCATCAGGTCATCAATCCAACCGGCATCGGATTTGGCAAAATCATGCAAAACATAGCCCGCCACGCGGTCTTTATGCCCCGGATGGCCAATGCCGATACGCACACGATGATAAGCATCGCCGATATGCTGGTGGAGTGATCGCAACCCGTTATGCCCCGCATGGCCCCCCGCAATTTTCAGGCGGACCTTGCCGGGAACCAGATCGAGTTCATCATGGAACACCGTCACATCATCGGGCGTCAATTTGAAATACTGCATGGCCGCGCTAACTGACTGGCCTGACAGGTTCATGAATGTTGTGGGTTTAAGCAAAATCACCCGCTCACGCCCCAGCCGCCCCTCGGATACCATGCCGTTGAATTTGTTTTTCCAAGGTGAAAACCCGTGGGTGGCCGCGATTTGGTCAACCACCATAAACCCGATATTATGACGGTTGCGCGCGTATTTGGCACCGGGGTTTCCCAAGCCGACAAACAGTTTCATATCCATTCCTTTTTGCCCATTATGCCAGAAGCGCAGACATAAAAAAAGGCGCGCCGCATGTGCAGCGCGCCCTAATTTCAAAGCCCGGGGGCTTATTCCTCGGTGGCGGCTTCACCCTCGGCGGTTTCGCCTTCGGTTTCTCCGCCGTCTTCGTCATCGCCAGCTGATTTCAGGCTGGACGGTGCCGCGATATTGGCGATCACAAAATCACGATCGGTAATCATGGCGCGCGCGCCTTCGGGCAGAGGAATGTCGGACATGTGAACCACATCGCCAACTTCCAAACCAGACAGATCAACAGTCAGGGTTTCGGGGATGTCACCCGCGGTTACCTTCATTTCGACTTCGTTGCGCACCACGGTCAGAACACCGCCTTTGGTCAGGCCGGGGCAATCGGATTCGTTTACGAATTCAACCGGAATGTTCAGGTTGATGCGTGATTTGCGCGACAGGCGCAGAAAATCGATGTGGATCGGCATGTCTTTGACCACGTCGCGCTGAACGCCACGGCAAATAACCCGCTGGTCTTTGCCATCCATGGTCAGGTTGATCAGGGTCGACATGAATTTGCCTGCTTTGAGCATTTTTAGCAAAACATGGAATTCAACCTGAATTGAAACGGGGTCTTCGCCATTGCCGTAAACCACACCGGGAACCATATTCGCGCGGCGCGCAGCACGAGCGGCCCCCTTGCCAACCCCGTCGCGAACCGAAACTGTAAGACCTAAAAGATCTGCCATTTGTATTTCTCCAAAAATAAAGGCGGCGATCCTCCAAGGGTGTAAGCGCCGCGTGAACAGCGCCATATAGGCCATTTGCGCCTGATTGAAAAGGGGCAATTGACCCAAGCCGCCATTGGCAATATCGATGGCACAGGGCTGTGTCAAAAAGGGGCGAAAAATGCCGAAAATTGCGTGTATCGAGGATTTGCGGGTGCTGGCCAAGCGTCGCGTGCCAAAAATGTTTTATGAATATGCTGATTCAGGGTCCTGGACCGAATCGACCTATCGCAATAATACCTCGGATTTTGCCCGCATTCGGCTGCGCCAGAAAGTGGCCGTAAACATGGAAAACCGCAGCCTTGCCAGCACCATGATCGGGCAGGATGTGGTGATGCCGGTTGCGCTGGCCCCGACCGGCCTGACAGGTATGCAAAACGCGGACGGCGAAATCAAAGCCGCCAAAGCCGCTGAAAAATTCGGGGTGCCTTTTACCCTTTCCACCATGTCGATCTGTTCCATCGAGGATGTGGCCAAAAATACCAATGCGCCGTTCTGGTTTCAGCTTTATGTGATGCGTGACAAAGATTATCTGGGCAGGCTGATTGACCGCGCCAAGGCAGCGGGCTGTTCGGCGCTGGTGCTGACGCTTGATTTACAGATCATCGGCCAGCGGCATCGGGATTTGAAAAACGGCTTGTCGGCGCCGCCCAAGCCAACGCTGGTTAATATTGCCAATATGATGACCAAGGTCCGCTGGGGTTTGGGCATGCTGGGCACACGCCGCCACGGTTTTGGCAATATTGTTGGCCATGTCAAAGACGCCAAAAACATGGGCACCCTGGCGGAATGGACCAACAAACAGTTTGATCCGGCGCTTAGCTGGGATGATGTGCAGTGGATCAAGGATCGCTGGGGTGGCAAGCTGATTATCAAAGGCATTTTGGATGCAGATGACGCAAGGCTGGCGGTGAAATCCGGCGCGGATGCGATCATTGTTTCCAATCATGGCGGGCGGCAATTGGACGGGGCGTTATCATCAATTGAAATTCTGCCCTCAATTGTTGCGGCCGTGGGCGACCGGATCGAAGTGCATATGGATGGCGGCATCATGAGCGGCCAAGACGTGTTAAAGGCCGTCGCGCTGGGGGCCAAAGGCACCTATATTGGCCGTGCATTTCTGTATGGGCTGGGCGCAATGGGCGAACAAGGTGTGACCAAAGCCTTGGAAATCATCCATAAAGAACTGGATCTGACCATGGCATTTTGCGGGCATCGCATGATTGGCGATGTGAATAGCGATATTCTGATCCCCGCCGACAAAGTGTTTAACAAATATTTAGGCTAAATTCCGCCTTGAGCACTTGAAAATTAACGTGTCACGGCTACATTGGCGCGGCACCTAACAGGATATTTTATGCGCCGTTTATATCATCTTCGTCTGTCGCCCTTTAGCCGCAAAATCCGGCTGGTTTTGGCTGAAAAAAAGATCGAGGTTGATCTTGTCGAGGAAAAGTACTGGGAAAAAAGCCTTGATTATCTGCGGCTGAACCCATCGGGCAAAGTGCCGATGTTGCGTATGGACGGGCTGATATTGGCGGAATCCTCGGCGATTTTCGAATATCTGGAGGAAACCCACCCGTCCCCGCCATTGTTGCCCAAAAACCCCGCGGAACGCGCCGAAGCCCGCAGGCTGGCCAGCTGGTTTGATGATAAATTCCATCACGAGGTCACCGCCAACCTGGTTTATGAGCGGGTCTATAAAAAGCTGATGGGAGGCGGATACCCTGACAGTAAAAACATCAAGGCCGGATCGAAAAACATTAAATACCATATCGATTATATGGGCTGGCTGCTGGAAGGCCGCCGCTGGCTGGCCGGCGATATGATGACCATCGCAGATTTTACCGCCGCTGCGCATTTCAGCACGCTTGATTATGTCAATGACATCGACTGGCTGCGCAATCGCAATGTCAAAGACTGGTATGCAAAAATCAAATCCCGCCCTGCATTCCGTGATATTCTGCGCGATCAACTTGCAGGGTTTGTGCCACCGGATCATTACGCCGATCTGGATTTTTAGATGCAGGAACTGGCTCAATCCTTGCGGCAACAGGCGCT
>JALSGU010000064.1 GCA_026982575.1 Paracoccaceae bacterium
TGTAAATTTCTGGGAGGAAACGATGAAAAAGACTTATTTGGCAGGTGCTGCGGCGCTTTTGGCCAGCACATCCATGGCATTGGCGGGCGGCATTGAGCGCAGCAGCCAGTCGGTTGATATTATCTTTGAAGAAGGCACTTTGCTGGAGTTTTCGCTATCTTATGCGATGCCTTCGGTTTCGGGTGTATCCTTCGGGCTGGATAGCGGTATTATGTCTCCCGATTATTTCGGACTTTCGGTGGGCTATAAAACCGACCTTAGCGACAAGGTCGGTCTGGCAATTATTATTGACCAGCCATATGGATCATTGGCCGAATATACTGCGGGTGCCTTTAACGGCCTGGAGGCTGACCTGATATCTTCGGCGATTACGGTGATTGGCAGTTATGATGTTTCCGACCGTATTGTTATATTTGGTGGCGGCACCTATCAGATCATGTCAGCAACAGCCAGAGTGCCAATAGGCTTTGGTTTCCCTTATACAGTCACAGCAGATTCCGCATCCGGATTTGGCTATGTTGTCGGTGCCGCCTATCAAATACCGGATATCGCCTTGCGGGTGGCGCTTACCTATCGCTCCGAAGTTGCAACCGTGCATGATACGCTTGAATATGGCATATTTCAGGGCACTATGGATGTGGCCACTCCGCAATCTGTCAATCTGGAATTCAAGACCGGTGTGAATGAAAAGACCCTTGTTTTCGGGTCTATTCGCTGGGTGGATTGGTCGGAATTTGTTTTGTCGCCAAATAACTATCCGTTTGGCAACATGGTTGATTATGATGATGATCGCATCACCTATAATCTGGGTGTCGGGCGCAAATTGTCCGATACGCTTTCAGCGGCGGTTACCATTGGTTATGAGGAAAATCTGGGTGGCGATCCAACCCCGCTGGCCCCGACAGACGGGTTTTTCAGTGTGGGTGCGGGGGTTACCTATACCATGAATAACATCAAAATTACCGGTGGCGCCAAATATATCTGGCTGGGGGATTCCAGTGGTCCGAACGGAACATTTGAAGACAACACCGCGCTTGGTTTCGGGTTGAATGTCGCGATCCAGATGTAAGAAATAAAACCCTCGGAAAATGGCCGGTTTTTGCCGGCCGTTTTTTATGCAGCAGAGGCAGCGCGCAGTTTTCAGATGTAAATGCCTGACCGAATTTGCCAATTTGGGGCTAAATTGCAACAATCCAGCAGAATTCCCAAACTTCCGTAGCGTTGTGATTGACCAGCGGAAAGCCGCCTAGGTATAATGCGCAGGATTTAGCTATGATACGCATGATAAATATTTCTGGGAGGAAACGATGAAAAAGACTTATTTGGCAACCGCTGCGGCGCTTTTGGCCAGCACATCCATGACCTTGGCAGGCGGCATTGAGCGCACCAGCCAGTCGGTTGATATTATTTTCGAAGAAGGCACCTATGCGGAATTTTCGCTGTCTTACGCGATGCCTTCGGTTTCGGGGGTTGATCCGGCTACGTTCGATACCGGCATTATGTCACCCAATTATTTTGGGCTTTCGGGCGGCTATAAAACCGATATCAACGATAAAATCGGCCTTGCGATTATATTTGACCAGCCTTTTGGTTCATTGGCTGAATATACCGCCGGGTTTTATAACGGCACCGCAGCTGATCTATCATCTTCGGCCATTACCGTGATTGGCAGTTATGACCTGTCTGAAAACATTGTGGTATTTGGCGGCGGCACCTATCAAACCATGCAGGCAACAGCAGCAGTTCCTTTTGTTGCCGGTTACACAATCGAAGCCGATGCAGCATCCGGATTCGGCTATGTTCTGGGCGCGGCGTATCAAATTCCCGACATTGCGCTTCGGGTGGCATTAACCTATCGTTCCGAGGTGGCCACGCTTCATGATACACTGGAATTCGGTGCCCTTGTCGACACAATCGATATTGTAACCCCGCAATCCATCAATCTTGAATTCCAGACCGGCGTGAATGAAAAAACCCTTGTTTTCGGGTCGATCCGCTGGGTTGACTGGTCAGAATTCGACATCACGCCAGCTAACTACGCGCTTGGATCACTGGTTGATTACACCGATGATCGCATCACCTATAATCTGGGTGTCGGGCGCAAATTGTCCGATACGCTTTCAGCGGCGGTTACCATTGGTTATGAGGAAAATCTGGGTGGCGATCCAACCCCGCTGGCCCCGACAGACGGGTTTTTCAGTGTGGGTGCGGGGGTTACCTATACCATGAATAACATCAAAATTACCGGTGGCGCCAAATATATCTGGCTGGGCGATTCCAGCGGCTTGGCTGGCACATTTGAAGATAATACCGCGCTTGGGTTCGGGGTTAATTTCGCGATCCAGATGTAAGCGAAATACAAATTTCAGAAAACGGCCGGTTTTTCCGGCCGTTTTTTATTGAGCCACATGAATTGACACATTGTTTTCCGCGCATAATGCCCCAATCGCTGCTGGCGGGGGCGCGTCGGTAAAAAACGCATCCATATCGGCCAAAGACCCGATGCGCACCGGCGCGTGGCGGGTATATTTGATGGCATCCGCCAGCAAGAATGCTTTGCGGGCATTGGCAATAATCGCCTGCGTCACCCGCACCTCGCGAAAATCATGGTCCAGCAAAATACCGTCAGCAGCAATAGATGCAATGCCGATCACCGCGTAATCAACCCGGAATTGCCGGATGATTTCAGCCGCCACATCCCCCACCAACCCGCCATCTGATCGCCGCAAAACCCCGCCCGTGACAATCACCTCGGAATGCGGAGAGGTCGCCAGAATATTGGCCACATTCAGATTATTGGTAATTACCATCAGGTTTTTGTGGTTCAAAAGTGCCCGCGCCACGGCCTCGGTGGTGGTGCCGATGTTCAAAAACAACGATACCCCGTCAGGAATTTGGGCGGCACACATGCGCGCCATGGCTTCTTTTTCATCTACCGCCAGATGGCTGCGTTCCTCGTATCCCGGGTTCAGCACGGTGGCGGGGGGAATGGCGCCGCCATGAATGCGGGTTAAATGCCCCCGCTCGCACAGTTCAGCCAGATCGCGGCGGATGGTCTGGGTTGTGACATCAAAATGCGTCGCCAGCCCTTCAACCGTTACTTTGCCCATTTCGCGCGCAATTTTCAGGATTTCGTCATGTCTAAAATTTTGGGGCATTTTACCTCGTGTTCATAAATGTTCATATTGATCAATTTTTAAGTATAATAGTGCGAGGTGAACCGAAGGCAAGCTGTGATCCCTTGTTTTTATACAGTAAAATCAGGAGTAGTTTGAGAGCACCCTTGGAATCAAACATTTTTGAATAATTTTGAAGAAAAATATTGACGCCTGCTGCAAAATAGACGAACCTGTCCATGTGGTCAGGCAATGGCGTGACCGCAAGGGATATGATCTTATTGGGCCAAGGTTGTATCATTATCTGCGAGGGTCAGGGTTTTCCCCAAGAAAAACCTGACCCTTGTAGGACCTCCGGTTTCATCGGTTATATCGCACGGCTATGTTTGGCCTGCGCAGTTGTGAATGTATCAAACACATTGGCAATAAGCCGGGTTAAGGGCTGGCCTTCGGGCAGGATTTCAAAATTATCGCCTTCCAATCCGACAAAGCCGCGAAATTCGGCAATGGCGCGATAACATTCATCACGGATTTCCAGCGCGGCTTCGCCAAATTCGCTTTCCAGTGCCGCCAGATCAATGCGGAAATCACACATCAGCATTTCAATGGCACGGCTGCGCATTTTGTCTTCAAGGCTCAGCTCGAAACCCCGCGCTGCCGGCCAGGTTTTGTTTGAAATAGATGTGTTGTAATTGGTGGTGGCCACATTATTCTGGATAAACCCTTGGGGAAAACGCGAAATCGAAGATGCCCCCAACCCGATCAGGGCGCTGCATTTATCGTCGGTATATCCTTGAAAATTGCGGTGTAATCCGTTTGAGCGCGCGGCAATTGCCAAGCTGTCTTGTGGTTTGGCAAAATGGTCAATGCCGATGGCTTCCATGCCCGCATCAACAAACATTGCCGCAGCTTCTTCGGATTGCTCAAAGCGTTCAATCGGGCCGGGCAGGCTGTCTTCGGGGATCATTTTCTGGCGTTTGGCCATCCATGGCACATGGGCATAGCCAAACAGCGCCACACGGTCCGGCGCAAGGGTTAAAACCTGTCGGGTGGTGTTTTGCAAGGCGTCCATATCCTGAAATGGCAATCCATAAACCATATCGATATTGATTGAACCGATGCCCTGATCACGCAAATCACCGACAATGCGGCGGGTCAGATCATAGCCTTGGGGTCGGCCAATCGCGGCCTGAACTTTTTCGTTAAAATCCTGCACGCCAATGCTGGCGCGGTTCATACCGCCCTTTGCAAATGCTTTTATTTTATCAATGTTACAGGCGGTCGGGTCGATCTCTACGGAAAATTCATAACCGTCTTCAAAATCTATTGCATTGCGAATCGCGTCATTTAATTTGTTGATCATTTCCAGTGACATAATGGTCGGAGACCCACCACCAAAATGTAACCGTGCCAGTTTTACCCCTTTTGGTCGCGCGGCTTTGAACATAGCAATCTCGGCCAGCAAGGTTTCCAGATAGGCCTCGACGGGTGCCAGCGTTTTAACGCCTTGGGTGCGGCAGGCGCAAAACCAGCACAGACGTTCGCAAAACGGGATGTGCACATATAAAGAAACCGGCCGGTCGGTATCCAGCCCTGCCAGCCATTCCCCGAACTGCGGTGCGGCAATTCCTTCGTGGAATTGGGGCGCAGTTGGATAGCTGGTATAGCGCGGCACGCTTCGATCAAACAGGCCCGCGTTTTTTAGTCTTTCTAATGTATCCATTCGAGCCTAATAGACGCACCTGGTCGGTTAAGGCCTTGATCAAGATCAATAGGCTGGCTATTTCTTGTTCAAGGTCAGTTTTTGGCCAGAGGGGCGCAATGACAGGTTCTACTTTCAAGATTGACCAAAACGTGCGTTGCAGTGCTTGTCCGATACGGCATCGCGCGGTATGTGCCTATTGCGAACCCGACGAGGTGGTGCAACTAGATGCTATCAAATCCTACCGGACCTTTGCGGCGGGTGATACCATTGCCATGGCCGGTGATGAAACTTCGAAAATCGGCTCTATCGTTTCGGGGGTTGCCACCCTTTCGCGCACGTTGCCCGATGGGCGGCGCCAGATGGTGGGGTTGTTGTTGCCGTCTGACTTTGTCGGCCGTCCGGGGCGGCGCGAAACCCCGTTTGATGTGGTTGCGGCCACCGAAACCACCCTGTGCCTGTTTCAAAAACGCCAATTCGAGGCCTTGATCGCATCAACGCCATCGCTGGAACGCCGTTTATTGGACATGACACTGGATGAACTTGATTCAGCCCGTGAATGGATGTTGTTACTGGGACGCAAAACAGCGCGCGAAAAAATCGCCAGCCTGCTGGCGATTATGGCGCGTCGCGATGCAGCCCTAAGCAAAGCAACCCCGATGGATGGCATAAGATTTTCCCTGCCCCTTACCCGCGAAGCCATGGCCGATTATCTGGGCCTGACCATTGAAACCGTCAGCCGCCAGATATCCAAGCTGAAAAAAGAAAGAATCATCGTGCTGGAAGACGCCCGCCATATTCGCGTACCTGATTTTATCAGTCTGCTAAATGAGGCCGGAGACGACTCTGATGGTGGTTTTATTGCCTGATTATCTGCGCGATGCTGTCGCACTTGATATAGATCAAAGTTGAATTCACGGAAAATTGACACTAAACGCGGTTAATAACGGGTGAAGTGAGTCTTGAAGAACCCAAATTTAGAAAAGGGCGCAAAATGCAACATGGAATAAAGGCAGCGGTACTGGGATTAATTGTTTTCCTCGCAATGATCGCCACAAACTTTGGCAGGGATCTGGCATACCAGTTTCATGCAATATTGATTATTCTGGCCGCGGGGTATTTGTTTATCCGCGAGATCGGCAAAATCGGCGATCCGGTCAAACCGGCCGAAACCGGCTATATGGACGGTGTGATCCGTGCCGGTGTAATCGCCACTACGTTCTGGGGGTTGATCGGGTTTAGCGTTGGTATCTGGATCGCATTTCAGCTGGTGTTTCCGGCCATGAATCTGGGCGAGCTGCTCAAGGGGTATGGCAATTTCGGGCGGTTGCGGCCCATTCACACCTCTGCTGTGATATTTGCATTTGGTGGTAACGCCTTGATTGCTACGTCGTTTTATGTGGTGCAGCGCACCAGCGCCGCACGGCTTTGGGGCGGCAATCTGGCGTGGTTTGTGTTTTGGGGGTATCAGCTGTTTATCCTTATGGCGGCCAGCGGTTATTTGCTTGGCTCTACCCAGTCGCGTGAATATGCCGAACCTGAATGGTATGTCGATATCTGGTTGACCATTGTCTGGCTGGCCTATCTGGCGGTGTTTCTGGGCACTTTGTTCAAACGTAAAGAACCGCATATCTATGTGGCCAACTGGTTTTTCCTGGCGTTTATCATTACCGTGGCCTTGCTGCATGTGGTTAACAACATGGCGGTGCCGGTTTCGATATTCGGATCCAAATCCGTGTCGCTGTTTTCGGGTGTGCAAGATGCGATGGTGCAATGGTGGTATGGTCATAACGCGGTCGGGTTTTTCCTGACGGCGGGTTTCCTTGGCATGATGTATTACTTTGTGCCCAAACAGGCAGAACGTCCGGTTTATTCCTATAAGCTGTCGATCATCCACTTTTGGGCATTGATTTTTCTTTATATCTGGGCGGGTCCGCACCATTTGCATTACACTGCCTTGCCCGACTGGGCGCAAACGCTGGGTATGGTGATGTCGATCATGCTGTGGATGCCAAGCTGGGGCGGCATGATCAACGGTCTGATGACCCTTTCGGGCGCATGGGATAAATTGCGCACCGATCCGGTATTGCGGATCATGGTGGTTTCAATCGGCTTTTATGGCATGTCCACATTTGAAGGGCCGATGATGGCCATCAAAGCCGTGAACAGCCTGTCGCATTATACCGACTGGACCATTGGCCATGTGCATTCCGGTGCGCTGGGCTGGAACGGCATGATTACTTTTGGTGCGTTATATTTCCTGACGCCGCGTTTGTGGGGCCGCGAGGCACTGTATAGCTTGCGTCTGGTAAGCTGGCATTTCTGGCTGGCCACTATTGGCATCGTTTTATATGCGTCCGCCATGTGGGTATCGGGCATCATGGAGGGCCTGATGTGGCGTGAAGTCGACGCGCAAGGTTTCCTTGTGAACTCTTTCGCTGACACGGTAGAGGCCAAGTTTTCGCTTTATATCATACGCGGAACCGGTGGCATTCTGTATCTGACAGGTGCTTGTATCATGGCATATAATTTATGGAAAACAGCAAAAGGTGCCGGTCAAGCTGTCACCAAAGCTGTGCCAGCGGAATAGGGGAAAGATAATGGGAATTCTTGAAAAACACGGCATCATTGAGCGTAACGCCACCCTATTGCTGGTCCTCAGCTTTCTGGTGGTGTCCATTGGCGGGTTGGTGCAGATCGTGCCGCTTTTCTATCTTCAAAACACGATCGAGGATGTTGACGGCATGCGCCCCTATACGCCGCTGGAACTGGCAGGGCGCGATATTTATATCCGCGAGGGCTGTTATGTGTGCCACAGCCAGATGATCCGGCCCATGCGCGACGAAGTTGAACGTTACGGGTTTTATTCACTGGCGGCGGAATCAAAATATGACCACCCGTTCCAGTGGGGGTCCAAACGCACCGGCCCTGATCTGGCCCGTGTTGGTGGCCGGTATTCGGATAAATGGCAGGTGGATCATTTGACAGATCCGCAATCGGTTGTGCCTGAATCAATCATGCCGCCATATGCGTTTCTTTTGGATAAGCCACTTAATCCGGAGCATATTTCCGATGTGGTGGCAACCCACCGTATCGTCAGAGTGCCTTATACAGATGAAATGCTGGATATGGCCGAAAGCGACGTTTTAACCCAGCTTGACCCGGATTCGGATGATTATGACGGGTTTTTAGCCCGTTATCCCGATGCAAATATCCGTAACTTTGATGGACAGGCGCAAGCAACCGAAATGGATGCTCTGGTGGCATATCTTCAGGTTCTGGGCACCATGGTTGATTTTTCTACCTTTGAGCCAGACGCAAGCCGATAGGGGGTTATCATGTATACTTTTTTACGCGAAATGGCAGATAGCTGGGCGATGCTCCTGATTTTCCTGTTCTTTCTCGGCGTGGTTATCTGGGCTTTTCGGCCCGGTTCGAGAAAAATGCACGAAGAGCTGGCAAGGCTTCCGCTTAGGGATGATGATGTTCTGATTGAAGATACCGGAGAAAAATAATGGCTAAAAAACCAGAGAAAAAAGAACCGCCAACCACCGGTCACGAATGGGACGGTATTCGCGAATATGACAACCCGATGCCGCGCTGGTGGCTGTGGACATTTTACGCAACCATCGTTTGGGGCATTGGCTATATGATCCTGTATCCGGCCTGGCCAATGATCAACGGCGCAACAACCGGCCTGCTTGGTTATTCTTCGCGGGCCGAAGTTGCCGAACAGATTGCAGCGGTCAATGAAAGAAACGCGCCCCTTGAAACCCGGATTGAGGAACTGGCCTTGGCTGACATCATCTCCGATGATCTGGTCGGGGGCACTAACGGGTTTGCTTATAACAGCGGCAAGGCTACATTTTTCACCTTCTGCGCGCAATGCCATGGCGCCGGTGGCGCGGGCAGTGTCGGTTATCCGAACCTGCTGGATAATAACTGGCTTTGGGGTGGCAGCATTGATGAGATCTATGCCACAATCAATCAGGGTATCCGCGATGAGAATAATCCGAATACACATTTTTCCGAAATGCCTGTATTTTCGGAACTTCTGGCAAAAGACGAGATAAAAAACGTGGTTCAATATGTGCAATCCTTGTCATTTGACACGTTTGACGTCGAAATGGCCGCGGCTGGTGAAACCGTGTTTCTGGATAATTGCGCTGCCTGTCATCAGGATGATGCAACTGGCGATACTTTTGGCGGCGCGCCAAATCTGGCAGATGCAATCTGGTTGTATGGCGGCGATACCGAATCCCTGACCGAAACTGTGAAAAACTCCCGGTTCGGCATGATGCCCGCTTGGGAAGGTCGCCTGACCGAGGCGCAGGTTCGCTCGGTTGCGGTGTTTGTACATGCCCAAGGCGGTGGCCAATAATTACCCTCCATAATAACAGCAAAAGCCCGGCATTTTTGCCGGGCTTTTTTCGGTTCTTTTTGTATAAAATTGATTTATGTCAATTTTCCAAAAGAGCGAATCCCCTAAAAAGACTTTGCGAAGCCAAGGCTGCTTGTTGTGCAATCCGTTTTGGCTTTACTGACGCGGGGGTCCCCCCCTCGCTCACTCCCCTCGCGCCAAAACTGGCGCTTACTTGCCTGATCGCGTCAACGGTCAGGCATTTTTTTACATTCACATTTTTGAATTTAATTGATAGAGATCAAAGCATGCAATCTTTCGGGGGCATATATCAGCCCCCCCAAAGTACAAAAAATGCCGGAGTGACGTTGTGAGTGATGAAACAGAGAATGCGCCAAAGCTATATGCGGCGCGCGAACCGATTTTTCCTCGGCGGGTCAACGGCAAATTCCGCAGCCTGAAATGGTGGTTGATGGGGTTCACGCTGGGGATTTATTATCTGGTGCCGTGGTTGCGCTGGGACCGTGGTCCGAGCCTGCCCGACCAGGCAGTTCTGATTGATCTGGCCAATCGACGGTTTTATTTTTTCTGGATCGAAATCTGGCCTCATGAATTCTATTTCATTGCCGGACTGTTGATCATGGCGGGTCTGGGGTTGTTTTTATTCACCTCGGCGCTGGGGCGGGTTTGGTGTGGTTATGCCTGCCCGCAAACCGTCTGGACCGACCTGTTTATTCTGGTGGAACGCTGGGTTGAAGGCGATAGAAACGCTCGTATCCGGCTGTGGAAACAAAAATACAGTCTAAGAAAGTGGCGATTGCGTATCACCAAATGGCTGATCTGGCTGTTGATCGCGCTTGGCACCGGCGGCGCATGGGTGTTTTATTTCGCCGATGCCCCGACCTTGCTGGTTGATATATTCACGGGAAATGCTGCTTTTGCGGCCTATGTCGCCATCGGAATTCTAACCGCCACGACCTTTATCTTTGGCGGGTTCATGCGCGAACAAATCTGCACCTATGCCTGCCCGTGGCCGCGCATTCAGGCCGCAATGATGGACGAAGAAACCCTGACAGTTGGCTATCGTGAATGGCGCGGTGAACCGCGTGGCAAATTGCAAAAAGGCAAGGTAGACAAACAAAACGGAGACTGCATTGATTGCATGGCCTGCGTCAATGTTTGCCCGGTGGGTATTGATATTCGCGATGGGCAACAGCTGGAATGTATCACTTGCGGGCTTTGCATTGATGCTTGCGACGACATCATGACCAAAATCGGCAGGCCGCGCGGTCTGATTGATTATCTGGCATTTACCGACGAACCGTGGGAGCGTTCAGGCAACGCACCGCGCCCGATTTGGCGGCATGTCGCACGCCCCAGAACCATTTTATATACCGCACTTTGGTCGCTGGTTGGTTTGGCATTGGTGGTGGCATTGTTCATTCGCACCGATATCGACATCAAGGTATCCCCGGTTCGCAACCCTACTTTTATCACCTTGTCTGATGGCACGATCCGAAATGTTTATGATATTCGATTGCGTAACATGAAAGGCGATGAGCGCGAATTTGCGCTTTCAACCACCGGGGATTATCCTTTAAAGATAGAAATTCAGGGCAGCGAGGGGCTTTCGGTAATTGCAGGTGCAGATGAAATTACCGCAATTCGTGTTTACCTAAGCAGCCCCAAAGACAGCGAAGCCGCGCAACTTGAAGTATCGCAGGTGCGTATCTGGCTGGAAGACGTGGAATCGGGAAACCGGGCTTATGCAGATACCGTTTTTAATGGCACAGGAAACTAGACAATGACCCAAGAGAAAACCAAAGAATTCACCGGACGCCATATGCTGATTATTATGCTGTCATTTTTTGGTGTGATTGTCAGCGTTAATATGGTGCTGATGTTTTCAGCCATCGGCACTTTTCCCGGGCTAGAGGTCAAAAGCTCTTATGTGGCGTCTCAAACCTTTGACAAACGCGCGGCAGAACAAAATGCGCTGGGATGGATGCCATCGGTCAGCTATACCGACGGGGTTCTGATATTAAGAATTGACACTGAAAACGGCCCGGTAATTCCGGCCAGCATTGTCGCCAAAATCGGCAGGCCCACCTATTCGGGCGAGGACCAGAATGTTGAATTCTTCCTTGGTGCGCTGGATCACCGCGCAAATGTCACCCTGACATCCGGCCCTTGGCGGGTGTTTATCAATGCAGTGGCACCTGATGGAACCCTGTTTGAAACCCGGCTTCATCTGATTGTGCCCGACAGCTGATGGCACAGGAAAATCCATCGCTTGCGGCTTGTCCTGCCTGTGTGGCGCTGCCCGCCAAAGACAGTATGTTGCCAAAACTAAGCGCCGATGAAACAGTAATGCGGCGGGTCGAACTTTCCCTGCCCAGCGTGCATTGTGCGGCCTGTATCAGCAATGTCGAACGTTCCTTGAATGCCCGCCCCGATGTGTTTGGCGCGCGGGTAAACCTAACCTTGAAACGGGTTGCTATTACTGCCGCAGATGGCCCTGATATTGAACGGGATCTGATTGAACACCTGGCTGCTATAGGATTTCCGGCATTGCCGCTGGACAGTGCCGCGCTGGAAAAAACCCGCGTTGACCAAGCAGGGCGTGATCTTTTGGCGCGCCTTGGCGTGGCCGGTTTTGCCACTATGAATGTGATGTTGCTATCGGTTTCGGTATGGGCTGGTGCCTCTGACACAACGCGGGACCTGATGCATTGGCTTTCGGCCATGATCGCCTTGCCGGCGGTGGCTTTTTCAGGTGTACCGTTTTTCAAAAGCGCATGGGGGGCCTTGCGGGTCAAGCGCCTGAATATGGAGGTGCCGATATCGCTGGCGCTGATCCTTGCATCGGGGGTCTCGCTGGCCGAAACCATCGAAGGCGGCGACCACGCTTATTTTGATGCGGCACTATCCTTGACGTTCTTTCTGCTTTTGGGCCGGTATCTAGATTATCGCACCCGCGCGGTTGCACGTTCTGCCGCGTCTGAACTTGCCGCGCTCGAGGTCCAAAAAGCCCAACGGTTATTGCCAGATGGCAGCACCGAAATTGTGCCGATGGATGCGTTATCCGAGGGTGATATTTTACTGGTTCCCGCCGGTGCAAGGGTGCCGGTTGACGGGCTTGTTACCCATGGGTCCAGCGAACTTGACCCGTCGATGCTAACCGGTGAAACCCTTCCGCAAGCCGTAGGTGTTGGTGATAAAACCCATGCGGGAATGCTGAATATTTCCGGCCCGCTGCATATTAAGGCCGAGGGCTTAGGCGAAGACACCCTGCTAAAACAAATCACCCGGCTGGTGGAAACTGCCGAAACGGCCAAAAACAAATATACGTCGCTGGCAGAAAAAGCCGCGCAAATATACGCGCCAGTGGTGCATTTGCTTTCAGCAACCGCGTTTTTTGCATGGGGTTTTGCCACGGGGGATTGGCGTTTGGCGGTTAATATCGCTGCGGCAACTTTGATTATCACTTGCCCTTGCGCGCTGGGGTTGGCGGTTCCCGCGGTGCTGGCGGCGGCCTCGGGGCGGTTATTCAGGCAAGGGGTGTTGTTAAAAGACGGGGTGGCGCTGGAAAAGCTGGCGGAAATAGATACCGTGGTGTTTGACAAAACCGGCACCCTGACAACCGGCCACCCAAGCCTGACCAATCTAGCCGAAATTCCGCTTCATATACAGCTTATCGCTGCTGATCTGGCCCATGGCAGCACCCATCCGCTGGCGCGGGCGATTACTGGAAATATCACAGGCAAAGGTCAGGTCAGCGATATTTCCGAACATCCCGGTTTTGGCACCGAAGGCAAAATAAATGGCAAAACCGTGCGGCTTGGCCGTGCCGACTGGTGCGGGTTTGGCGGTGATCTGCCCAGACAGACCGCCACATGGCTAAAGCTTGATGATGCAGAACCCGTGATGTTCCTGTTTCAGGACCAACTGCGCCCAGAGGCAGCGGAAACAATTTCAAAGCTCAAATCCGCAGGGTTTCAGGTGCTGCTTTTATCCGGAGACACCCCTTTGCAGGTTGAATCTGTGGCTAAAAGCCTTGGCATTGAAAAATGGGTTGCACAAGCAACCCCTGCTGAAAAGGTCGACCATCTGGATGCGCTAGCCGATCAAGGCCACAGGGCCTTGATGGTCGGGGATGGGCTGAATGATGCGGCTGCGTTGGCTGCTGCCCATGTTTCCATGTCTCCGGCCTCGGCTGTTGATGCTAGCCGCAGCAGCGCGGATATGATTATTGTAAATAATGACCTGTTGCAGGTGCCCCAAAGCATCCGCATTGCCAAGGCCGCAAGGCGCCGTATTCTTGAAAATTTTACGGTTGCGGCGACTTATAACATGATTTCCATTCCCTTTGCGGTAGCAGGGTTCGCCACCCCCTTGATGGCGGCGCTGGCAATGTCTACGTCTTCAATTGTGGTGACTTTGAATGCAATGCGGGTAGGGTATATGAAATGAATATTCTGGTTTTACTAATTCCGGTTTCGATGGGCCTTGGTTCTTTGGGGCTTTTGGCATTTATCTGGTCGATCCGCGCCAATCAATATGATGACCCAAAGGGCCATTCCATGCGGATATTATCCGACCAGTATGATGATGAGCCCAATCAGGGTTAAGTGACCGCAGCACGGGTTTGAAACCGTGCTGCATGCCATGTTTCATTGCGTAAAATATCATGCATTATTTCAACCGCGCTGGCCACGTCTGCATGGCTGTTATAAAGCGGTGAAAACCCGAACCGCATCACATTTGGCATGCGGAAATCACCAATCACGCCGCGTTCGATTAATGCCTGCACCACCGGATAGGCGGCATGGAAGGCAAAAGAAACCTGCGATCCGCGTTTTTCAGCATCGCGGGGCGATAGCAATTCCAGTTCGGGGCAGAACTCGGCCAAAAGTGTGATAAACTGGCTGGTTAGCGCCATGGATTTCGCTCGGATATCGGTGATGGAAAGCGTTGAGAATATATCCAGCCCCGCCTTCATGGCCCGAAAACTCAAAATCGGCTGGGTACCGCACAGGAATTTTCGGATGCTGTGATCCGCGTTGAATTCGGTTGTAAATTCAAAAGGTTGCGCATGCCCCCACCAACCCGAAAGCGGTTGTTTTATGGAGGTCAAATGCCGTTTGGCCGCAAAATTAAATGCCGGAGACCCCGGCCCGCCATTCAGATATTTATAGGTGCATCCCACCGCCAGATCGACATTGTTTTTGTTTAGATCAATTGGCATATTGCCCGCGCTATGGCATAAATCCCAGATCACAACCGCGCCCATTTGTTGCGCATATCGGGTGATTTTACCCACATCGCAAATTTTTCCACTGCGATAATCCACATGGTTCAACAGCACAACGGCTGTATCTTTGTCGATTAAATCAAGGATATTACCATCCTGTTCCAACCGCATTTCCAGCCCTGTTCGTGACGCCAAAACCCCCTCGACCATGTATAAATCTGTGGGAAAGCTGCTGGCCTCGGCCACGATAACATGGCGATCAGGGCGCAAGGAAAGCCCGGCAAAGATTGCCTTGTAAATGTTCAGGGATGTGGTGTCGGAAATCACCACCTCGCCCGCATCTGCACCGATTAAAGGCGCCAGAATATCGCCATACGCGGTTGGCAAATCAAACCATTTTGCCTTGTTCCAGCTGGTAATCAGGTCTTGCGCCCATTCATTTTGCATGGTTTCGCCAACAGCCGCCAGTGCCGCTTTTGGCATGCAGCCCAGCGAGTTTCCATCCAGATATATCTGGCCTTTTGGCAAGGTAAACTGGGCGGCAACATCGCGCAAAGGGTCATTGGCATCAAGGGTTTTGCTGGCCGCATGGGCAGCAGTAAAATCAGGGTTTTGCATGGTGGTTTCCAATTGCTTTTAGTAAACCTTACCTTTCAAATTCTAAATCGGCCAGACCCAATTCAGCCGGATTTCACTCCAATGGAAAGCTGCCGCCACGGTTTTTGCCCGCCTCGATATAGGGCATCAGGCGGTCAACAATTTCACCGCTATTGGCTGGCGTCTGAAAATCCGCCAAAATCCCTTGCCAGATTCCAGCGGCGCGCTCACTTGATGTTTTCGCCCCGTCCTCCTCCCACGCACCAAAATTCCGCAAATCCGCCACAATTGGTTGGTAAAACGCGGTCTCGTACCTGTCCATCGTGTGTTGGGTCGCGAAAAAATGCCCGCCCGGATCCACATCTTTCAAAGCATCAAACCCGATTTCCGCATCATTGCCCACCGGTTTTTCGCACAGTTCAGCCATGGTTTGCAGCACCTCAACATCGTTGATAAATTTCTCATAGCCAAAGCTAAGCCCGCCCTCCAGCCAGCCCGCTGAATGCAAAGTAAACGTAGCATTGGCCATCAAACAGCCCCAAAGCGCGGTGTTGTTTTCATTGGCTGCCTGCATGTCAGCGGTGTTGGATGCCGAGCCAGCCGCCGAGCGCCAAGGCATGTCAATCAGCCGCGCCAATTGCCCGCCGCCAAGCTGCATTTTGAACTGTTCGGGCGTGCCAAATGCCGGCGCGCCCGATTTCATATCGACGTTGGAGCTGAACCCACCATAACTAACCGGCGCGCCGGGGCGCGTGATTTGCGCCAAAGTAATGCCCATCAGGGATTCCGCGTGTTGCAAGGTTAACGCCCCCGCAACCGTAATTGGCGCCATGGCTCCGGCCAGACAGAACGGCGTAATAATGGTTAATTGGCCATTGCGCGCATAATCAATAATGCCCTGCGCCATTGGGTTATCCAGCAAACGGGGCGAGTTGGTATTGATAATTGTGGTCATCCACGGGTCGTTTTGAAATTCGTCATCCGACAGGTTCAGCCCTAGCTGCACCATCTCGAACCCCTCCATAACCTGCCCGCGACCACGCGCGAAAAAGTGCATGTGTTTGTCGGCAAATTCCAGCTGCGCGCGCACCATTTCATAATGGCGAAACTGGATTTGCACGTCTTGCGGTTCGGCAGATTGGCCGATCATATGGATCACATCATAATGCTGCGACAGCTTGATGGTTTCGATATGGGACGCCATATCGCCGGGGCGGCGACCCCGTTTCATATCGGTAACATTGGGGCAGCCGGAACCGGGGCCAAATATCATAGACCCTTCAACATAATCCACTTCTTTTAAGGGGTTGGCACATCTAAGGCGGATGTTTTTGGGGGCGGTTTTCAGGGCTTGGGTAACAATATCCCGTCCGATAAACACCATATCATCCACAACTTTTGCGCCAGCTTTGGCAAAAATCTCCCGTGCTTCGGGCAGCAAAACCTTAACGCCCAGCTCCTCCAATACCCGCAAGGCTGTGTCGTGGATATTTTGAATCTCGTCATCCGAAAAGGCTTTTTGCGGCGCAAACGGATGTTTCAAATTCGAATAATTAGGACTGCGGGTTTTGGTCGGTTTCAGGTTTGTGCGCCGCCGACGGCGGGTGCGGTTCTGGTCCATCAGGATCTCATTTTCGCGCCGGAGGGATCGAATAGCGGTTCGGGTGCCAATCTGGCCGGATAGCGGATGCCCAGAATCTCGACCTCGAAAAACCCATCCTCAACGCGGTCTGCCAAGTCGCTAGGCAAATACCCCTGCGCCAGCGATTTTTCAACAAAATGCCCATAGCCGCCCGAGGTCACCCAGCCAACCACGCGCCAACCATCGGTATTTTTTGGTCTTTGGGTCGGGTTACCGTCTGCATCATATTTGGTGCCGCCGTAAGTGCTGGTCTCGGGGATGCTGGCATAGTGTTTTGTGGTTTTGGTCCAGATCGGTTCATCCGAAATCACATCGGCTGTGTCTGCGTCAATCACCAATGTGACACGTTTGATTTCCGGCCCGTCGGCATGTTCTTGTGCTGCGATCTCGCGACCGATAAAGCCATTTTTCGACAGCTTCACAAACCGGCCCATGTCCGCAGCATAGGGGCCGTAAACGGGTCGAAGCTCTGCAAACCATGTCGGGAAATTCTTTTCCAGCCGCATCGAAAGCAGCGCGCGAAGCCCGAAATCCTTGATGTCAAATTCGATGCCAGCTTCTTTTATGGCCCGATAAAGCTGGCGCAAATAGGTTGGCTCTGTCCAGATTTCATAGCCAAGATCACCTGAATAAGTGATGCGATTCAATTTGCACGGCACACCGGCAACGGCGGTCTCAACGTAATCCATAAAGCGGAAATTTTGGTTGGAAATGTCAAAATCCACCAATTTTTGCAGCAGTTTACGCGAATTTGGCCCGGCGATGGAAAGGCCAGACATGGTTTGCCCATAAGCATGGATTTTAACGCCGGACGCGGGTAAATGCGATTCAAACCAGCGCATATGATAAACCTGCGCAGCGGAGGACCCCCAGATTTGAAACCGGTTTTCGGCGGCTTTGGCGATGGTGAAATCACCAATCAATTTGCCTTGTTCATTCAACATCGGGGTCAAAACCAGACGGCCAGTTTTTGGCATGGTGTTGGTCATCAGGTTGGATAACCATGCCTCTGCGGCCTCGCCGGTGATTTCATATTTGGCAAAATTCGATATTTCTGTCACGCCAACGGAACCTCGCACCGCGCGCACCTCAGCCCCCACATGTTCAAAACTGTTTGAGCGGTGGAAGGACGGAATATCAACAGGCTCAACCCCTTTTGGTGCAAACCAGAGCGGCGTTTCAAGACCCCAGCTATCGCCCATTACCGCGTTGTTTTCGGTGATCATGATGTCATAAAGCGGGGTGGTTTGTTGGGGTCGGCCCGCCGGTAATTCTTCATTCGGATAAGAAATCGAGAACCGCCGCGAATAATTTTCGCGCACTTTGGCGTTGGTATACCGCAAGGTTGCCCATTCGCCATACCGCGTCACATCCATGGCAAAAACATCCAAGCCCGGGTCGTTATTAACCATCCAGTTCGCCAAGGTCAGGCCAACGCCGCCGCCTTGCGAGAAACCGGCCATCACCCCGCATGCTGTCCAGTAATTGGTCAGCCCCTGCACCGGCCCGACCAGCGGGTTGCCATCGGGTGCAAAGGTAAACGGCCCGTTGATCACCTGTTTAATACCGGCGCGCTCAAAGGCAGGGAAATGTTTGAACCCGACCTCAAGCGAGGGCGCGATACGTTCCAGATCCGGCTCCAGCAATTCATGGCCAAAATCCCAAGGCGTGTTGACCGGAGACCAAGGCACGCCCGCCTTTTCATAGGTGCCAAGCAACATACCGTTACGTTCCTGGCGGGTGTAAATTTCCCCCTTGAAATCAATAACACTGATCAGCTGATGACCAGTATCTTGATTAAATTCAATGACTTCAGGCATATCGTCTGTCAGCAAATACATATGTTCCATGGCCAGAATAGGCAATTCCAAACCCACCATACGGCCAACCTCGCGCGCCCAAAGCCCCGCCGCGTTTACCACATGTTCGCAGCGCACCGTGCCTTGTTCGGTCACCACATTCCATGTGCCGTCGGGGTCTTGGGTGATTTCCTCAACCTTGTTGCGCAGCACAATTTCTGCGCCCAGTTTCTGCGCGGATTTGGCATAGGCATGGGTGGTTCCCGACGGGTCAAGATGGCCCTGAACCGGATCCCATAGCGCGCCAACAAAATTGCTCTCGTCCATCAGCGGGAACATTGCCTTGGCCTCGGAAGGCGTGATTAGTTCTGAATCCACCCCCGAACAGCGGCCCCGCGCATGGGTGAGGCGCAAGAAATCCATGCGTTCTTCGGTGTCGGCCATCATCACGCCGCCGGTCAGGTGCAAACCGCAAGGTTGACCGGAAATTTTCTCAAGTTCTTCATAAAGCGACACGGTATAGGCCTGAAGTTTGGCAATATTGGGATCGCCGTTCAGGGTGTGAAACCCGCCCGCTGCGTGCCATGACGAACCGGATGTCAGTTCAGACCGTTCAATCATCATCACGTCGGTCCAGCCGGCGCGGGCCAGATGGAACAGGACCGAGGCGCCAATAACGCCCCCGCCAATCACAACAACCCGGGTTTCGGTTTTCATGGGGTTTCTCCTTGGGAAATCGGGAAATTTCTGCTTGTTTCAATGTCGGTTTTGCATGCGTCCAGCAGCCAGTCGCGAAACTGTATTACGATGGGGCGGTTGGCGCTGCGCTGCGGGATGGTCAGGCAATAGGGCTGGCCGCGCGACAGCGACAGCGGGTGGGCAATAATCAGGCTGTTGTCGCGCAGCATGGATTTTAGCATCAGGCCTTGCACCAGACAAACGCCCAGCCCGCTGGTTGCCAAGCGGATAGCGGCCATAGACGTATCGGCGATCAGGCCGGAATCTGCCTGATTTCCGATCGGAATCTTGGCGGCCTCAAACCAGTTACGCCATGTGGGAAAACTGGCGGATGCCGGCCCCCAATCTGTGTGAATTAGCCGGGTTTTGTCCAGCGTTAAAGGTGAGTTTTTTGCCATAAATTCAGGCGCGCAAGCCGCGTAAATGGTATCGGTTGCAATTTCGGATGTGTCATGGGTGCGGTAATGAAACCGCCCGTAAGACATGCGGATATCAATGCCGTTCTGGTCAAAATTCACAGGGTCATTATCGCTGCGAAGCGAAATATCATGGATATTGAATCGCGACATAAAATCGCCAATTCTATGCGACAACCACCCCGAAACGATCGAGGCAGGCGCGGAAATTGTCAGACGGGCCTTGGCAGAACTGCCGGTGATCTGGCGCGAAATCGCGTGCAATTCATCAAAGGCGATGCCAAGGCGCGGCAATACTTCCAGCCCCGCCTCGGTCGGGGTGATGTTGCGGTGTGATCTATGGAAAAGCTGTTGCCCTATCTGGGTTTCCAGACCGCGCACCAACTGGCCAACTGCTGCGGCAGAAACCTTTAGTTCATCCGCTGCGGCAGCAAAACTGCCGGTGCGGGCGGATGCCTCAAATGCGCGGAGCGCTTTTAGGGAGGGAAGTGTATTCATCAACGGATATTAGAAAGGAAAACTTTATCAATCAACACATTTTTTGATTTTTGAGATATTTTTTCTTTTGATAAGTTGGGATTTCAATTTAAGAAACCTCATGTTCATAAAATCAGAAGGTGAAACCAGCCCACCAAACTGATTAAAGCCGGAAAAATCTAGACCAAAGTGGTCCAAGGTTGGGGGCTAGTGCATCAACACAAAAGGCTCTAGTTCAGGCTGGATGACAATTCAGGGGCAGGTCAGTCTACGCCCTAGCTGGTCAAAATACTGGGACCACCTCTGTCAACGCCACAAATGCGCAAATCCTGCCAGCCTGCCTTGCAGTTTTGCCAGCATCCGCAACCGCGGCCCGCGCCGGTTTTGCCGCAATGCCAACCGCTTTATCAGGCCCTCGGGCGATATGGCGGTTTTGCTGACCGGATCAAGATATAGCGGATAATCGATCAATGCGGCATGGGTTAACCCTGCCAAATCAGGCCGCACCGTGCGGCGATCACAGCTTTGGCCACGGTCATCCGTCAGCCCCCAGCCCGCATAAAACGGCATGCCCAGACACGCCACGGGAACCCCGCGCAACAAAGCCTCGAACCCCAGTAACGATGTCATGGTCCAAACCGCATCAACCTTGGCCAACAGATCGGGAACCGAGGCATTTCCAACCACAAAATCGGCAAATTCCAGCGGGTTTTCCACCTGTCCGGGCCGCAATCCGGCCAGCACATCGGGATGGGGTTTATACAGGATAAAGGCATCGGGGTTGGCCGCACGGGTGGCCGCCAACAGGCCGGAATTGGTGGTTATATCTGTGGTTCCCAACCGGATAGAGGCATCGTCTTCGACCTGTCCCGGCACCAGAATAACGGTTTTCCCCATGGCCGGAATTTTAACCGCATCGCCGTTCAGGTTATATTTTGTCACCCCCGCCGCCACGATTTTTTGCTGTAAATCACCAGCCCTTTGCAACGCATAATCCGGCAGATCAACCGAGGCCGCGATAAGCTGTTCCAGCCGGGATACCCGCGTTGCATCATAATAAATTCCAAGGTCGTCCAGCACCACGGAATCCGCCGGCGTCAGTTTTGCCCCCAATCCGGCCGAGCGCAAAAACCCGTCTTCCATACGCCAGAACGGCTGATTTTCCACTTTGAATTCAGCCTCGATTTGCGGCGATAATTTGCTGGTCCAAACCACAATACGCGCACCGGTTGATTTTGCCTTTGCTATGGCCGGCCCAGCCCATTTTCCAAACGCCGGCTTGCTGGAATCATAGCCCAAAAACCGCGATATCTGCGGGATTTTCCAACTACTCATGCCCAGCGCCACCGATTTTGGCGCCGCCATCCATGCCATTTTTGCCTTGGCCTGACAGAATTGTGCTGCGGTTTCAAAGCTGCAAATCCGGTTTTGAAACGGGTCAATCCAAACCGGATATTTCAGCATCGCCCCCGCAAAAAGCTGCGCAACGCTTAATGTTTTATCGCGCCGTTCCAGTTGTTGTTCATCATTTGACAGCCCCCAACCCGCGTAAAAAGGCATGCCAAAAACCCGCGGGCAATGCCCTGCCAGAATGGCCTCGAACCCCAGTTGCGAGGTCACACAATAAACTGCGTCCGCGCCCTCTAGCAGATCCCATGGATTAATTCGACAGGTTTGCAAAACCGTAAGTTCATCACAATCTTCCTGACTGAAATGGCCGGATTTCTTGCCCGAAATTACTGCCGGATGGGTGCGGATAACAATACGTTTCCCGGGGTTTTCAGCCCTTGCGGCCATCAGCATTTTTGCAAAACTTTCCGCGCCGGCATTGCCGCTGGTGATTGATGCGTCGCCAACGGTTTGGTCCACCACCAACACATATCCGGCATCGGGGCGACGCCCGTAGTTTCGCGGCACAGGGTTATATTTTGACAGACCATTGGCTTTTAGAAAGGCAATTCCATTATTGGCCCGCACCAGTAATCGGGGTTCATCCAGCCCGCCCCCGTTCAGAATATTTTCCAGATCCGAGGGTTTTGACGCATCAAAATAAATGCCGACCTTGTCAATGATCAGCCCGCAAGGTGCAGATGCAGGGCCAGGATGGTTAGACCGCAAAAAAGCGTCTTCAATGCTGACAACAGGCAGGTTACGCCGTTTGGCTGCTGCAAATCCGCGTTTGGACAGCGGCTTGCGCCCCCAAACCCCCACCGCGGCAACATCGCGGCGCAAAGGCCCGAAACACACATTCCAACCGGCAATTTTCAGCATTCTGCGGATATAGGGAACCTGCAAAAAACCAAGCGTATAAACCGCCAAAGCACGCGGTTCGGGGGGTATTGCAGAATTCTTCGCCACAATATCAGAGCGCACCGGCAATGGTCGCGATATTATCCAACGCTGAAACCGTGCCCGAAATAGCCGCGATAACCTTGGACCACGCCACAAACGGAGCCTCGGTCACATAAATCGCATCGCGATCCTGAAGCTGGAAATTTTGTGCGGTAAAAATGCTTTCTTGTGCGGTTAGATCAATCACATAAGCCAGCCGTTGCGGCGTGGTATGTTCATCGGTTTGCAGAACCGCATTGGCAATTTCAGCGGGCTCAAGCCGGAAAATAAAGATGCCGCTAGGGTCGGACGCGCGGCCATCCAGTCCGCCGATATGGGCCAAAGCCTCGATCACGTTGGGTTCGCTGCTTTCAAATGACACCTGCCTTTGGGTATTTGTGGCACCCAGAACCGTAAAAAACCGGCGGTCTTCGCGCACGATTATTTTATCATTGGCCCGCAAACGAATGTCGTTTCCGGGGTTGTCATACAGGTCTTGCAGCCAGATACGGCCGGTTTCGTTACCGCGCTGCACCAAAACCTGTGTCACAGATGCATCCAGCGAAACACCGCCCGCCGTGGCCAGCATTCCGGTTAGCCGGCGGTTGGAGGCGGTGATCGGATACACCCCTTGGCCGCCAACACCGCCAATGACGCTAACCGTGGCGCCATCGCCAGCCTGACGACGGATTTCCACTTGCGGATCAGGGGTTTGGCGCGACAACAGCGCAGTGACTTCTATTCGCAATTCTTCGGGTGTGCGCCCCGATGCGCGGATAACCCCCGCATAAGGCACAAAAATATTGCCGAGTTGATCAACCTGAATAACCGGAAGGCTGGTGGAGTTTTTCCCCACACCAGCCAACAAGCCGTTATCGACATTTTCCCATATGGTGATCGACAGGGTGTCACCGGGATTGATCCGGTCAACCGAAACATTGCCCGCATTCAGAAAGCCGCGGGAAAAGCCCAGCCGTTCGGTAAATCGGGCCGCATTTGCCACCCGGTCATCAACCAGAACAATATGGGTATTGCCACCGTTTTCGACCGATCCGGCCAGAATTTCGGTTTCGGACGGGCCGGATCTGGGCAAAGTACAAGCACCAAGTGCCAGCAATCCCAATATCCCGAACCCTAAACGGAATTTTCTTCCGCCATGTGTAAATACATTCAACGCTCGACCGCCTTATATTTTTTGGCAATCTATCCGATATATTTTGTAAAAACTAGGCCGTAGCCAAAAATTGTTTCAGGTCACAACCTTAAGATGCTTTTTCGCCACACTCCGGTCTTGTAAAGCCTGATAGGGGCAGCGATCAGAAAGCATCATATCAGTGGTTTTGCGCATCAAGGCAGCGCGGCCCGATTGCGTATAAAACCCGCCCGGTATCTGCGAGGTATGCAGCAAATAGCTGCGATACTCATCATAAGCCAAACGATCGGGAAGTTGCGGTTGTTCAAAGAACCTCACCAACGGCTGGTCACTGACAAATTCTGGCTTGTTAAACACCGACCGGCCAAGCGCGCGCACTGGTAAACCCCGCCATAATGCCTGCTGCGCAGCGGTGGAGTTAATGGTGACAACCCCGGATGTATTATCAAGCAATACCCCCAATTTGCCGCCCTGAATATAATCAACACGGCTTGAAACACCGTATTTTTTAGCCAGTTTCCTGATGGCCCGCCCCAGTTTTTCACGGCCATCTTCCAAAGGGTGCGCCTTGAAGACCAGCCGGTAATGGGGCTTGGCGGCGCTGGCAAAATCCTGGATACACTGTTCGGCAAAATCCGCCATTTTGTCAAAGCCGGAATGGCTGCGGATCGAACTGTCATGGCCAAGCTGCAACAAAGCCAGAAAATAGGGTTCGCCTTGGTTCAGCAAATGACGGGTGTGGATACGGCGGCCAAGGCTGGTCCAGGGCATGGTGGCCAACCGCCGTGCATGCAAGCGCAATTCGGTCAGCATGGCGCCTTCGCGATGCCGATTATAATTGCGGTACGGCCCCGCAGGGCGCAAGAAATTCAGATGATACAACATGCCATACCAGACATGATGCCAAAGCGCGCCCCACTGGGACGGGGCCTCTGACAGCTCGGCTTTGTTGCCGGTCAAGGCCAGCCGCATCTGGTCAACAGAAAGATCCATCAGGGCCGAATGACCATTGGTGCCGCCCCGTTCATACGTAGCCCAATAAGGGCGCAAATAACCTTCTTCAAAGCTGTGCAAGGGGATATCCAGCTCTTTGGCCAGCTTCACAGCGCTTTGGTGCAAAGGCCTGCAATCGCCATAAAGCACAATATCGGTAATGCCCTGTGCGGAAATTTCGACACGCAATTTGGCTTCCCATTGCGATTCAGTGCTTTCGAATGGCAGATAAGGCAATGGTTTCGGCCAGAAAAACCGGTCTCCATGGGTAAAGCCGATTCGCACTACATCGCATCCGGCCCGCTGCAAAGACTTGGCTAGCTGCCCAAAAAATGGCCCGTGCGGCCCTTGTAAAAAAAGAAACTTCTTGGTCATTCAAACCCTACATTTACTTGGCCCAATAAAAACGGGCCGATCTTGTTACTCTAACTGGGCCGTTCTTAACAAAACCCTGCCTCCGGGGCAAGAAATAGCTGCGCTTCATCTTGCTCAAGCCAATCAAAACAGATACCCCTGATACCGATAACAATGCAGGATTCCATCATGTTTACAGGTATAATCAGCGATATTGGCGTAATTGAGGCAACCGAAAACCGTGGTGATCTGCGCGCGCGCATTGGCTGTAATTATGATACCAATTTTATTGATCTTGGCGCATCTATCGCCTGTGACGGTATTTGCCTGACGGTAATTGACAAAGGCGCGGGCTGGTTTGATGTGGATATTTCAGCCGAAACCGTGGCCAAAACCAATATTATGCAAAATAACCAGCCTTGGCCGATCGGTAAAAAGATCAACCTCGAACGGGCGCTAAAGCTGGGGGATGAACTGGGCGGGCATATTGTTTCGGGCCATGTGGATGGCGTGGCCAAGGTCATTTCCATGCAGGATGAGGGCGACAGCACCCGATATGTGTTTGACGCCCCGCCCGATCTGGCCAAATTCATCGCCCAAAAAGGATCGGTGGCGCTGAATGGCACCTCTTTGACGGTGAATGATGTGAACGGCACCGAATTTGGCGTCAACATCATTCCCCATACCAAAGCCCACACCACTTGGGGCGATGTGCAAATAGGTGATCGTATCAATCTGGAGATCGACACCTTGGCACGCTATGTCGCCCGCCTGCACGAGATGACCCCATGATCGGCCATAACAAAGGCCCAAGCATGGCAACAGGCCAAGCATGGCGCAGATTATGCTGGCAGAAATCCCGCAATGCCATGATGCCGAAATTACCGCTTGAGGTATTGCGCATCAGGGTGGCCCGCGCCAAGGCGTTGGGGCTTGATTACACATCCTATGCCTCTATTCGCGCGGCCAGCGGTCATGATGTGATTGCGTTTTTGTTTTCCAGCAATGCGTTGCGTGCTTTTGCCAAATCCCCCGAAATGCCGGCTGATCGTGTTGAAAAACTGGCTGGCCTGCAAAACAGCATCCAACTGGCCGCCACGCTAAAACCGCTCTCGGCGGAACAATTTATCGCCAACCTGCCCCAAGACCCTGCGCCACTGTTCGATCAAATTTTTGCGGCGCCGTCTTTTAACGCCACATGGTCGCAAACCCGAACCACCCTGTTGCGCGGGCTTCGACCTGAAAAACTGCCAAGCAATATGGTGGTGGTGATCGGCGATACCCCGTCTGAACGCAACTGGGCCGAAGCCGCCAATCTGGCCGGATACCTGAACGCCGATCGTTTTTTCGCCCCTTAACCTTATTAACGAGGCCGCAATGCCAAAAATCTCGCCCATCGAAGACATCATCAATGACGCCCGCAATGGCCGCATGTTTATTCTGGTAGACCACGAAGACCGCGAAAATGAGGGCGATCTGGTGATCCCCGCACAAATGGCCACGCCAGACGCCATCAATTTTATGGCCACGCACGGGCGCGGGTTGATCTGCCTGACCTTGACAGCCGAACAAATTGACCGGCTTGGCGTGCCGATGATGACCAGCTCCAATTCTTCGCGCCATGAAACCCCGTTTACCGT
>JALSGU010000065.1 GCA_026982575.1 Paracoccaceae bacterium
GCTTGCAGCGCGTCAAGAATTGAATTTTTCGGGTCTTGTTCGGCGGTTAGAACGGCAGCCAAAAACACATCCCCCGCGCCGGTGGTGCTGTGGGATTTAACCGGCGGCGGCGTTAGCGAAACGCTGGTTTGGCGGGTGCAAATCGTGGCGCTGTTGGGGCCATCGGTAACAATGGCGCGCCCCGCACCCAATGCCAGCAGGGCTGATGCGGCGATATTGCTGTTGGCAAATGTTGAATCGCACAAAATTTCAGCCTCACCGAGATTAACAAACAATGTGGCCTTTGATGCCTTTAATGCGGCCCGCATCCGCCGTGCCTTGCCGGGCGATGCGGGCACAAATGACAGATCGGCCCCCGCCACCGCATCGGAATGCGCCAATGTCTCCATCACCGAAACCGGAATATTGCCATCAACCACAATTGCGCCTTGCCACGGGGTTTTGGCATCTGCCAAACGCCCGTCCATCAGCGGCGTTAAAATACTGTCACCGGCTTTTTCCAAAGACGCACAATCAGCGATGGCCGCAAAAATATCACCATTGGGATGTTCAACCGCCAAATATGAATCGGTAGGGTCATCGCAGCGCGTTACATAGCTGCAATCGACGCCCTCGGCTTGTAATGCCTTGATCAGGGCGTCACCCTCGGCATCTTTGCCAATCGCGGTTAACAATGCGGCTGGTTGGCCGGATCGCACCAGCGCCACGGCCACATTCAATGCTACCCCGCCCATGCGCCGCCGGACAATGCCGGCAATATCAGCGCCATCTATCATATCGGCGCTGGCACTGGCGATAATATCCCACAGCGCCGAGCCAACACATAAAACGGGCTTTTCAGCCATTTTTGTCATTCAGATCAAGGGTATGCTGGCGCAAATACGCTGCCAACCCTTTTGGATCAAACCCAAGATCAACCATGTCTTGATGTTTGATGGTATCGCCAACAATGGGCCGCTGGTCGGTATTCAGGCTGCGCGCCACCTCGTGCATCAACAAACCCTGACGCAGGGTTGGCGAACATTGCGCGGCAATCAGATAACTGCGGCTGTTCTGGCCATGAAAAAACATCGGAGAAACATCGGCTTTGCCGCGTGTAATCAACCGTGACAAGAACGATGTCCATTCATGATCAACCGCTTTGTCGAAATATCCCGAACCATGGGCCACGCGACCGGCGGGAAAAAGAATCAGGCAACCGCCGGATTTCACATGGTCCAATGCATCTTTGCGCACCTGCACATTCTTGCGAATGGCGTTGTCTTCGTGGTCAAACGCCACCGGTAACATCACGTCGTTAATATCGGGAACCTTGGCCAGAAACGCCCGTGTCATGATCTTGAAATCAGGGCGAATGCGCGACATGATTGCGCACAGAACCATACCATCGACCAACCCGTGCGGATGATTGGCCACCACCACCAAAGGGCCGGTTTTGGGGATTTTGTCTTGCATTTCTTGCGAAATATCGGTGCGGATGCCCATGCGGGTCATGGCCTGTGCCCAGAAATCACCGGGCAGGGGCGGTTCTGATTGATGCTTTTTGGCCAGGCGCATAATTTTGATCCGCCCCGTCAGGTTTTCAATCCAGCGGATCAGAAAATGCTTGCCTGGTGACGGGAAAGAATTTGAATAACTCAAATCCGCAGGTTTGATCCCGATGAAGCCTTTATTCATGCTTTATTATACTCGCTGCCTTTAAGATTTGCCTTTGGTATCGGTTTCAATAGGCAACGTCATCCGAAAACTTGCTATATTTCAGAAATGAAGCAATTATTCACCTAAGGGCTTGCCTATTGGCCTGTGCTGCTTTAATCGCTCGACCACTATATATCACAGGCAGGGTTTGGGCTGTTTGAGGGAGAAATCCTCAACAGTCCCCCGGTTGGGCATTTGCCCTATCTCCCCTGCCGAGGATTAAACCGGAAAAAGGAATATTCCAATGGCTCTACCAGAGTTCACATTGCGCCAATTGCTTGAAGCAGGCGTTCATTTTGGCCACCAAACCCACCGCTGGAACCCGCTGATGGACCCGTATATTTACGGTTCGCGCAATGGTATCCACATCATGGACCTAACCCAAACCGTGCCCCTGCTTGATGCGGCGTTGAATGTTATTCAGCAAACCGTTGCCAAGGGTGGCAGCATTTTGTTTGTCGGCACCAAACGTCAGGCCTCCAAGGCCATCGCCGATGCGGCCGAACGTTCGGCTCAGTATTACGTTAACCACCGCTGGTTGGGTGGCATGCTGACCAACTGGAAAACCATTTCGCTGCGCATTGGCGCCTTGAAAGAATACGACGCCAAGCTGGAAAGCGGCGCCGAGGGCATGACCAAAAAAGAACGCCTGAACATGGAGCGCCAGCAAGGTAAATTGCAATCTTCCTTGGGCGGCATTCGTGAAATGGGCGGCACGCCGGACCTGATTTTTGTGATCGACACCAATAAGGAATCGCTGGCAATCGCCGAGGCCCGCAAACTGGGCATTCCTGTCATTGCGGTGCTGGACACCAATTCCGATCCGCGCGGCATTGATTATCCTATTCCGGGCAATGACGATGCGGCGCGTTCAATCGCGCTATATTGTGATCTGGTGGCGCGTGCGGCGCTGGATGGTATGGCGGCAAACATGGGCGCATCCGGTATTGATCTGGGCGCCATGGACGAAGTGGTCGAAGAAGCTGTGGTCGAAGAAGTGGTTGAGGCAAAGGTTGAACCTGAAGCCGAAACCAAAGCCGAAACCAAAGAATAAGGAGAAGCGTAATGGCTATCACCGCAAAACAAGTAAAGGAGCTGCGCGACAGTTCCGGCGTTGGCATGATGGATGCCAAAAAAGCCCTGACCGAAACCGGCGGGGACATGGAAGCAGCTGTCGATTGGCTGCGCACCAAAGGCTTGGCAAAAGCTGCCAAAAAAGCAGATCGCACGGCGGCCGAAGGTCTGGTCGGCGTGGCTGTTTCTGATGGCACCGGCGTTTTGGTCGAGGTTAATTCCGAGACCGATTTTGTTGGCAAAAACGCCGAGTTTCAAGAAATGGTTCGTGGCATCACCGCCGCCGCCGTTGGTGTTTCTGACATCGATGCGCTGAAAGCAGCACCCATGAATGGCAAAACCGTGCAGGATGTTGTGAACGACAAAATCGCCACCATCGGCGAAAATATGTCAGTGCGCCGTATGGCCAGCCTGTCAGGCGATGTTGTTGCTGCTTATGTGCATAACGCGGCGGCTGATGGCCTTGGCCAAATCGGTGTGCTTGTGGCGCTTTCTGGCGGCAATGAAGACATCGCACGGCAAATCGCCATGCATGTTGCGGCAACGAATCCATCAGCGCTTTCGGTTGATGATCTGGACCAAGCCATTGTCGAGCGTGAAAAAGCGGTTCTGACCGAACAAGCCCGCGAATCCGGCAAGCCCGAAGCGATCATCGAAAACATGATCAAAGGCCGTATGAACAAATTCTATGAGGAAGTTGTGCTTCTGAAACAGAAATTTGTCATCGACCCTGACGTGAATGTTGAAACCGCAGCTAAAAACGCCGGCGCAACCGTCACCGGTTTTGTGCGGTTCGGTGTTGGCGACGGCATCGAGAAAAAGGTTGAGGATTTTGCCGCAGAAGTAGCAAAAACCATGGGCGGCTAAACCTGCCCAAGCAATTCTTGAAAGGCCCGTGTGTAATTGTGCGGGCCTTTTTTTGTGGCCAAAGGGGTTCTCCCGCGCTGCGCTGCCGTATTAGGGCGTAGGCTCATAAACACCAAATGACGATAGGGGCGAGATGCGCGGCCGCAAGGAAAGTTTCAGGGCATCGAAAGGTTTTGGACCGTCATGGTTTCGTTCCGCTCCGGGTGCTCATTTAAGCGGCCTTTCTTTCAAAGTCCAAGCGTTGCCTGACAGTGGTTTGTGAAACAAACCATGAGAAGGGGCTTTTCCAGCCTAGCGCCGGGTGTCTTCGGCGTGGATTGTAAAAGCCGTTGATGTATTCAAAGATCGCCAGTTCAGCAGCAGGGCGCGTTTGCCACGAGTGCCGCCAGATCAGTTCAGCTTTGATGGTTTTGAAGAAGGTTTCCATTGCGGCGTTGTCATAGCAATTATCTTCATGATCGACGCCTCCAAGGGCTTCATCAAGGATGGCAACAAAAACCGCTTGCACGAACAGGATACCCGCTCTCACGGGCATCCATAGCCCTCAAACTGTCAGAGGAAATGTTCAAGCTGGCACAACAAGCTGGTTTTATCCCACGGGCGCCCAGCATCGCAAACATTTGATTCCGTTTCGTTCCCAGCACCGCCTACACAGTGCGCGAAAGTTCGAACTAGGGAAAATGGACATTCTATATTTCTGTTGTTTTACAGCAACTTACAAAACTTAACCAAAACCCCTTTAGGCAACAGATTTGGAGAATGTCGGGGGTAAGAGAACCGATTTCGGGTCAACTGCCAGAACGGCACTCAACAGCCCGTCGGCTATAACCTTTGAAAACAACAAGAAAATTCGGGATCGCCCATAATCGGAGAACGGGTTCTCGGGGTGTGGTGGCGGAGCGAACGGGCCAGCCAGCGAACCTTCTCTGTTGGTGGCGATCAAATGTTAATAAGTGGTTACCTCGGACGCTGCAAT
>JALSGU010000066.1 GCA_026982575.1 Paracoccaceae bacterium
CGTTGCCCGAGTTGCCCCTTGAAACGTTTGACCTTACCTTTAGTGATCAGCGTGTTAACCGACTTTACCTTGACATTAAAGAGGCTTTCGACAGCTTCTTTAATTTGGGGCTTGTTGGCTTGGATCGCCACTTCAAAAACCACAGCGCCATTTTCAGACGCCATTGTGGCTTTTTCGGTGATGATCGGCTTGCGGATCACATCATATTGTTCTGCTTTGGTGCTCATGACAAACGGGCCTCCAATGCTTCGACAGCGGCTTTGGTCAGCACAAGCGTGTTGGATTTAAGAATGTCATAAACATTCGCACCCATGCTTGGCAAAACATCAACACCGTCAAGGTTACGCGCAGCCATTGCGAAATTTTCATTCACGGTTGCGCCATCAATCAACAAAACCTTGGTCCAGCCGAGCGCCTTAATGGTGTTCGCCAGTGCATTGGTTTTGCCGTCTTTAACTTCTGCGTTCTCGATAATAACCAGCTCACCAGCGCCAACTTTTGACGATAGCGCGTGTTTAAGACCAAGCGCGCGGAATTTTTTGTTCAGATCATGGGCGTGGCTGCGCACGACCGGACCTTTGTAAACACCACCACCGCGGAAAATAGGTGCCGAGCGCGCACCGTGGCGTGCGCCACCAGTGCCTTTTTGGCGGTATATCTTCTTGGTGGAATAGCTGGATTCGGACCGGGTTTTGACCTTGTGGTTACCCGATTGGCGTTTTGCCAATTGATAACGCACAACACGGTGCAAAATGTCGGCACGAGGTTCCAGACCAAAAATAGCGTCGTTCAATTCAATTGAACCGGCTTTTTTGGTGTCTAGTTTGATGACATCGGTTTTCATTCTTCAGCGCCCCCTTCAACAACAGGTGCTTCAACAGCAGCCGAGCGGATGGCCGCAGGCAATGGCAGATCAGCAGGTGCTGCCCGCTTTACCGCGTCTTTAATGGTAACCCAGCCGCCTTTTGACCCCGGGACAGCGCCCTTGATCATAATCAACCCACGGTCAGCATCGGTGCGCATCACTTGCAAGTTTTGCGTGGTAACCCGAACAGCGCCCATATGGCCCGCCATTTTCTTACCTTTGAAAACCTTGCCAGGATCCTGACATTGGCCGGTTGAACCGTGCGAACGGTGCGAAACAGACACACCGTGCGTGGCGCGAAGGCCGCCAAAGTTGTGACGCTTCATCGCCCCTTGAAAACCTTTACCAATCGATGTGCCCGCGATGTCTACATACTGACCTTCCAGATAATGGTCAGCAGTGATTTCAGCACCAACCTCGATCAGATTGTCGGCAGAAACGCGAAATTCGGCGATTTTCCGTTTGGGTTCAACCTTGGCGAC
Source organism: Paracoccaceae bacterium (assembly GCA_026982575.1). Taxonomy (GTDB): domain Bacteria; phylum Pseudomonadota; class Alphaproteobacteria; order Rhodobacterales; family Rhodobacteraceae; genus UBA3077. The sequence continues at coordinate 1,348 of JALSGU010000066.1, forward strand.
CGCAAAATGGCCGCGCATGGCTTGGGATGTTCGCTTGGCTTTGGCAGCACCGGCACCCAATTGAACAGCGGTATAGCCGTCACGATCAGATGTGCGTTGCGCCACAACCTGCACGTTTTCCATTTGCAGAACAGTAACAGGGATCTGTTGACCATCTTCCATGAACAAACGGGTCATGCCCAGTTTCTTTGCAATTACTCCAGAACGCATAATATCAGCCCCCTACAGCTTGATCTCGACATCCACACCAGCCGCAAGGTCGAGCTTCATCAGCGCGTCCACGGTCTGGGGGGTCGGATCAACAATATCAAGCAAGCGTTTATGCGTGCGGATTTCAAATTGCTCACGGCTTTTCTTGTCCACGTGCGGGCCACGAAGAACGGTGAACTTTTCAATTTTATTCGGCAATGGAATCGGGCCGCGCACTGTGGCGCCTGTCCGTTTCGCTGTCGACACGATTTCTGCGGTGCTGGCATCCAACACACGGAAATCGAAGGCCTTCAGCCGAATGCGTATATTTTGACTCTGCATTTTAAGCGCCTCTCTAGGCTAGCAGCTATTGATTTGTGGCCGATGTAAAACACCGGCCACGGAGTAGGTATTTCGAGATTACTCGATGATTTTGGACACAACGCCCGAACCAACGGTCCGGCCACCTTCGCGAATAGCGAAACGCAGGCCTTCTTCCATGGCGATCGGGTTGATCAGCTCAACCGTGAATTCAAGGTTATCACCCGGCATTACCATTTCGGTGCCTTCGGGCAATTCAACCGTGCCGGTTACGTCCGTGGTGCGGAAGTAAAACTGTGGACGATAATTCTTGAAAAACGGCGTGTGACGGCCACCCTCTTCTTTTGTCAGGATATAAACCTGTGTCACAAATTTGGTGTGAGGCTTAACCGAACCGGGCTTAACCAGAACCTGACCACGTTCAACGCCGTCACGGTCAATGCCGCGAAGCAAAACACCGACATTGTCGCCAGCTTCACCGCGATCAAGCAGCTTGCGGAACATTTCAACACCGGTACAGGTGGTTTTAGTGGTGTCGCGGATACCGACGATTTCGATTTCTTCGCCAACATTGATCACGCCACGCTCGATACGGCCGGTAACAACCGTGCCACGACCGGAAATCGAGAACACGTCCTCAATCGGCATCAGGAATGGCTGGTCAATCGCACGATCGGGCTGCGGGATATACGAATCAACAGCGGCCATCAGTTCAGCGATTTTTGTTTCGCCGATTTCAGGATCGCGGCCTTCAAGTGCAGCCAAAGCCGAACCCATGACCACTGGAATATCATCACCGGGGTAATCATATTCGGAAAGCAATTCACGGATTTCCATTTCAACCAGTTCCAGCAGCTCGTCATCGTCTACCTGGTCAACTTTGTTCATGAACACAACCATGTAAGGGATGCCAACCTGGCGACCCAGCAAGATGTGCTCACGGGTTTGTGGCATAGGGCCGTCGGCTGCATTCACAACCAGAATGGCGCCATCCATTTGCGCCGCGCCGGTGATCATGTTTTTCACATAATCGGCGTGGCCCGGGCAATCAACGTGGGCATAGTGACGGGATTCGGTTTCATATTCAACGTGAGCCGTTGAAATGGTGATGCCGCGCGCTTTTTCTTCGGGCGCCGAATCGATGGTGTCATAGTCCTGAAAATCACCGAATTGTTTGGTGATCGCTGCGGTCAGCGTGGTTTTACCGTGGTCAACATGGCCGATTGTGCCGATGTTGACGTGTGG
>JALSGU010000067.1 GCA_026982575.1 Paracoccaceae bacterium
TCCTGAATTTCTTTTGAGAGTGCAGCAGGGATAGTATCGTAGTGGTCAAACTGCATCGAAAAGTTGGCACGGCCCGAAGACATGGACCGCAACGTGTTGATATAGCCAAACATGTTGGCAAGCGGCACAAACGCATCAATCGCGATTGCATTGCCGCGGGTCTCTTGGCCGCGAACCATACCGCGACGCGAGGTAAGATCGCCGATGATGCCGCCGGTATATTCTTCGGGCGAAACAACTTCGACTTTCATAATCGGCTCAAGCATTTTTGCGCCTGCGTCTTTCAGACCTTGGCGCATGCCGGCACGGGCCGCGATTTCAAACGCCAGCACGCTGGAGTCAACATCGTGATACGCACCGTCGGTCAAAATCACCTTGAAATCAATCACGGGGAAACCAGCCAAGGGGCCGCTATCCATAACCGATTTAACGCCTTTTTCAACACCCGGGATATATTCCTTGGGCACATTGCCGCCAACGACTTTTGATTCAAACGAGAAACCTTCGCCGGGCTCTGTGGGCATAATTGTCATCTTGATGCGCGCGAATTGACCAGAACCACCGGATTGTTTCTTGTGGGTATAGTCAAAGGAATGCTCGCGGCCAATGGTTTCACGATACGCAACTTGTGGCGCGCCGATATTGGCTTCAACCTTGAATTCGCGTTTCAGACGGTCAACCAGAATGTCCAGATGCAGCTCACCCATGCCCTTCATGATGGTCTGGCCGGATTCCTGGTCAGTTTCCACGCGGAAAGATGGATCTTCGGCCGCCAAACGGGCAAGGCCTGTTGACATTTTTTCCTGGTCAGCCTTGGTTTTTGGCTCAACAGCGATCTCGATCACAGGATCGGGGAAGGTCATTGTTTCCAAAACAACCGGATCAGCAGCTGAACAAAGCGTATCACCGGTGGTGGTCTGCTTCAGACCGGCCAGCGCGATAATATCGCCCGAAAATGCTTCGGTGATTTCTTCGCGATCATTGGAATGCATCATCATCATACGACCAATGCGTTCTTTTTTGCCTTTGGTAGAATTGATAATGCCGTCGCCCTTGTTGATCACACCGGAATAGATCCGCGTGAAGGTCAACGTGCCGACAAACGGGTCATTCATGATTTTGAACGCAAGGCCCGAAAACGGCATGTCATCATCAGCACGGCGCGGAACATCGCGGGTCTCGGTTTCATCACCGGGCCTAAAGCCCATGTAATCAACCACGTCCAGCGGGCTTGGCAAGAAATCAATCACCGCGTTCAACAATTGCTGAACACCTTTGTTTTTGAACGCAGAACCGGCAAGAATTGGCACAAATGCCATTTCGATGGTGCCCTTGCGGATCAGACGGCGCAGGGTGTCAACGTCTGGCTCAACACCTTCAAGGTAAGCCTCCATC
>JALSGU010000068.1 GCA_026982575.1 Paracoccaceae bacterium
TCGATTTCTTTTGTGGCTTTGACGTCGTTCCCGGCGAATCCGGAGCCGGTATCCAGCACCTGGATAGCCACGCCGTCAGGGCGCCTGCGGCAGCCAACCAACACATGCCCTGTTTCCGTATAGGAAATAGCGTTTGTTACAAGATTATTCAGAATACGCATAATAATTTTGCGGTCTGTCACCACGGCGAGGCTGCTTGGTACGACCTTGAGATTCAATCGGGCATCGCGGGCGATCGGAGTGAAAACAAGAGACAGCGGCAAGAGAATGCTTTGCATGGATACCTGCTCGATATCGAGCAGGGTATCGACCTCGTCATGTCGCGTGACAGCAAAGGCGGTGGTCAAGATACTTTCAATCATATCAATAGCTTCGTTTGCAACGATATCCGTTTTTTGCGCCCCGTAGCTCGAGAGGCGCATTGCATGCAGCGGCGGCGGATATCGTGGGCTATGCTCTCTACAAGCCGCCCTTTGCGTGCGGCATCTTCTATTGCCGATTGCCGGTCTTGCAGGGCAACCGCCAGTGTTTTGGCGGTCTTTGCTTCCGCTTCCAGCATGCGAATATACGCGCGGCGTTCGCGATGGCTGGCTTTAATAGTTTGATGCGTCCGCACAAACAAAGAGAGCGTCAGGAACGAGGTCTCCGCGAGACTACAAACAGCGTAAATCATATAGAAATTATCAAAAACAAGCTGTTGCGGTATTTTGAACACCCCGAAGGAAGTGAGGTTGATCAACAAACCCCAGAGGATGAGGGCGCTCCAGCCAATGGCCGCTATGCCCGCGCTCAGATCTTTGCGGGCATAGCGAATAAGGGCCATGGTGAAGTTCAAAAGCGCGGAAACCGTGCCGAACACAAACCCGAACACGCCGATCGCCGGGCCATTAGGCCAAAGATATAAATATACCGTTCCGACCGCAAAAATGCCAATGAGGGCCAGATATAGCCAGTTCCAATAGCGGCTGATCTCCCAGACTTCAAAGAAACTCCGTCCGAAAAGAAGCCCTGAAATACCGGCGGTAAACCCGAAAATACCGGCCGCGTATGAATTGAAATAGGGGTGATTTGGCCATAGGTATTGATAGGCATAGCCGAATTGATGCAGTAAATACAGGAAGGTAGAGGAAATGAATATCAGGTAGTAAATATAGGAATAATTGCCGGCTGTGAAAAACAGGAAAACCGAGTAAAACGTAAGCACCAATATGGCACCCAGCACAAGCAAAGCCATTTGGTTTTGCCCAGCATCCCACGCGGAAAAAGCCTCCGCCTGCATGATTTTAAGGGGGAAATAGGATGATTTGGCCGAAATATACGAAAAATACAGCTCCACTGTTTCATAAGGATCCAGCGTAAGGCCGGCGATAAGCAGGCGGTGCTGTGTGGGTCTTTCGGTAAAAGGCCTGTAAAGGTTATCAAGCAAAAGCCGCTCTACTTCATCACCATTCACAAAAAATACTTCGGCATTTCGCATGCGCTGGGAGCCGGTATTCAGCACCCAGTTCTGCGTTATCCCTGTGGGGTTGTTAACCCTCAGGTGCAACCAGAATGTCGCATCGGAATCGCCGAAATCCATCGTGCCTTTTCCGGGCTGGAACGCGCCTGATTTAACCATGCTTTGCGCCTGCTCGAATGTCATCCGGTGGGTCAAATCTATGTAGTATTCCACATGCGCGCCAACATCATACTGTTCAACATCGGGCTGCAGTGAAAGCACAGGTGCCTCGGCATGGGCTAAGCCTGTGAAAACAAAAAATATATTGGAAATCAACACAAGCTTGCGTATGGTGTGTTTCCAAACCCAAATTGAAGCCTGTATGCATAGAATACTCATCATCGACGATCATGCCTTAGTTGCGCATGGATTGAAATCTATTTTTACATCTCAGGCGGGCATGGAGGTTGTGCAATGCCTGCATGATGGCCGTCAGGCGCTGGCAGCGGTTTCCAGGCACAAACCGGATGTTGTTTTGCTTGATCTTGCTATGCCGGTGATTCATGGAGCGGACCTGATCGACCCCATTCAGGCGGCCAACCCCGAGATACGAATTGTCATTCTCACGGGCCTGTCTGACCTTGCTTTGCTCGCCGAGGTTTTTGGAAAGTCGCCCCATGCAATCATGCAAAAAGCAGGAGACCCCGGAGAGTTGCTGGATGCGGTGCAGTCCCCGAAAGGTCCTCGCCCGATTTTGTGCCGCGAATGCCGGAAAATGTTTGCGCTGCTGGACAACGAGCTGCAAGTCATTTTACCCCTAACCCAGCGCGAACGCGAGATTGTGAGTTTGCTTGCCAGGGGTGAGACCACGAAAGGGGCTGCTGTGGCATTGGGAATTTCCGAACATACTGTGCGGAAGCATCGGGAAAATGCGCTTGGAAAATTTGGCGCAAAAACCACCGGGCAACTAGTCGTGCTGGCCTCAAGGCGCGGATATATTGATTAATTTACGGAAAATACGAACTTATGCGTATTTCATGAAGGCGGAAACTCAAAGACCTTGTTGAAATGAATTATCCAACAGGAGAGTGTAATGTTTTTATAGATAAAAAAATCGGCGCAACCATTGCGGTGGTCTTGGCTGTAGCAACCAGTGCAAATGCGGAAATTACCGGCTCGAACGGGTTTTCAATTTTCGGTAATAATAGCGGCGCGGGCTTCTCGATTTTTGGCGATAACCATGGTTCCGGCTTTGGTATATATCCAAGCGATGTCGAAAACGGCGGCTTCTCGATCTTTGGCAATAACAGCGGTTCGGGCTTTTCCATTTTTGGCGACAACCACGGTTCCGGTTTTTCGATATTTGGTAATAACAGTGGATCAGGCTTTTCCATTTTCGGGAACAATAGCGGCTCTGGGTTCGGGGTTTCGGGGCTGGTGTGTTTGGGGATTGATGCCTTGGGTAACTGCATCGGCTGGGGCGTAAACCGGCAAGTGGCGCCAACACCGCCAGCCATGAACCCCCGAAATACGGTTGTGGCCATCCATTGCGGGTTTTCAACCAGTAACGGTGATGTTCTGATGTTGGCAGAAACAGTTGTAGATTGCGAATCTTCTGGCGGTCAGGTGCATCCTGATATCAAGGCGGCGCATGATGCGGCACGGGACGCAAGCAGCGGCAACTAAGCTTTGACGTTAAATAGAGCCCCCGCAATGTTGCGGGGGCTCATATAATTAAGAGGTTCTTTATGAAAAATTCCATGATCATCCTTGCGCTTGCAGTCCAGGCCTTTATGTTTCAGCCCGCAAATGCCGAAACATGGATACTGGCCGCTGCGGCCTGCCCGCCATGGAAAGATATTCCGGGTAATCCGGAGCTGTCTGCCAGAATGGAAACAGCCTGCGAGAATGATGTTGCGCTTTTTGTTGAGGGGCTTCAGAGCACGTTTAATGTCGCGGATGATCACATTACAACTTTGATCAATGCCGAGGCCACTATGCAAAACGTGGTTGATGCCATAGCCGAGCTTGCTGCAAAAGCCGCACCGGATGATCGGGTCTTTTTATATGTAAACACCCATGGCGGGCAAGTGGAAGCCATGTATCGAGGGTATGAAGTGGAGGATGAAATTTTTGCGTGGTATACTGAAGAAAAGCCGGAGGATTTCACCAAAGCCACAGAAGACGGTCGCTGGATGTCCGTTCGTGCCTTTCGGGATTCTGTAAACGCCATTATGGCAAACGAGATTGTCCTGGTGATCGAGGCCTGTGATGCCAGCGTAAGCATGGAGGATTTTTCCAACAATGTGAGTGACGGCGTCGGGGGGCGCGGAGTTGACTGGCCTGGCCGTGAGGCTGTTATCTTTAGTGCGCATGCGCAGCAAATCGCAAATTTCACAGCAGACGGGACTGCTGCTATTTTTACCCAAACATGGTCCAACCTGCTAACCAGTGGTCGTGATGCCACGCTGTTTGACTCTTTTCAGGCAGCGCGTATTGCCACCCACCGAACCGTGCGCGCAAATTGTGCTGATGGCGAAACCCACGCCGAACTGCTGCAAGATTGGCAGAATTATAAAGTTCTGTGCACGCAAATGCCAACATCATGGGACCCTTTCGGGTTATTGGATGATATGACCATTCCAGCCCGCATGTTCGGGGATAAACCCTAGGGCGTAGACCTATAAACTGAATTATGGCTCAATGCATGAAACAGGGAGGTTTTCATGTCTGGAATATTTTGGTTAACGGAAGAACAATTCAATAAAACCAAGCCATTACCTCCCAACAAGCCACGCGGCGTGCCAAGAGCGGATGACCGGAAAGTCTTATCCGGTAACCGGATCAAAGACTGGCGATCATTGTCGCTGCGAACCTTTTGATGCCCTGAAACTTTCCTTGCTGCCGCGCATATCGCCGCTATCGTCATTTGGTATTTATGTGTCTACGCCCTGGCGGACCCCATCACAAATGGGGGGAGGGGATTGCCGACCCTGTATAGAGGACTGGAAAAACCCCAGTGGGCATGGCAGGAATTTCCAGTAAAATAAATATGGACAAATTGACCGTATGGGGGCATCAACCCAATCTGGAAACTCTCTGTCGACTGGAGGGTATTCGGGGCGCGGGTCATTCAAAATGCAAGCGCTTCAATCATA
>JALSGU010000069.1 GCA_026982575.1 Paracoccaceae bacterium
GTTCCTCGGAATATAGCGAATGATCAGACCAGCGCGCAATCACATTTGCACTGCCCTTGTATAATTTCAGGCGCACGGTGCCGGATACGTGTTTTTGCGATTCGTCAATCATGGCTTGCAGCATGTCACGTTCGGGCGAATACCAGAAACCGTTGTAAATCAGTTCCGCATATTTTGGCATCAATTCATCTTTCAGATGCGCCGCGCCGCCATCCAATGTGATGCTTTCCATGCCGCGATGGGCCACCAGCATAATGGTCCCGCCGGGGGTTTCATAGATGCCACGGGATTTCATGCCGACAAACCGACCCTCAACCAGATCAAGCCGGCCAATGCCGTGCTTGCCGCCAAGTTCATTTAACGCGGTCAGCATTTCAGCAGGCGACAGGGCCTTGCCGTTCAGCGCCACAGGGTCGCCGCGTTCATATGTTATCTCGATGATCTCGGGTTTGTCGGGTGCGTTTTCGGGCGCAACAGTGCGCTGATACACATAATCGGGGGCTTCAATGGCCGGGTCTTCCAGCACTTTGCCCTCGGATGATGTGTGCAACAGGTTGGCGTCCACGCTGAACGGCGCTTCGCCGCGTTTGTCTTTGGCGATGGGAATTTGGTGCTTTTCGGCAAATTCAAGCAATTTGGTGCGGCTGGAAAGATCCCATTCGCGCCAAGGTGCAATGACCTTGATGTCGGGGTTCAGCGCATAGGCCGAAAGTTCAAACCGCACTTGGTCATTGCCTTTGCCGGTGGCGCCGTGCGCCACTGCATCCGCGCCGCATTCAGCCGCGATTTCAACCAGACGTTTGGAAATAAGCGGTCGCGCAATAGAGGTGCCAAGCAGATAAACCCCCTCATACACCGCATTGGCGCGAAACATCGGAAACACAAAATCGCGCACAAATTCCTCGCGCACGTCCTCGATATGAATGTTTTCAGGTTTAACCCCCAGCAATTCGGCCTTTTTGCGCGCTGGTCCCAGTTCTTCGCCTTGGCCAAGATCAGCGGTAAAGGTCACTACCTCGCAGCCATATTCGATTTCCAGCCATTTCAGGATGATCGAGGTATCCAGACCGCCCGAATAGGCAAGAACGACTTTTTTTGGTGCTGACATGTAGCATACTCCGGCATATTTGATTATGAACTGTCTTTAGGCGAGTTTTTACATACCGGCAAGAGGATGATAATCATGTCCTTTCTTTTAAGAGGGTTTTAATGTGGTGGGCCAAAATAAAGGATCTCGAACATTGGACATTGTTGCGCAGAAACTGGCCTATTTCCCGGTACCCAAAGTCGCCAGCAGTTCAATGAAACAAATGTTTTACGAGCTCGAATTTGGCAAAAAGCATATTTTGAAATCCGGTCCAGCCCATTTGCGCGGTATTCATAATGCATATTTTAGAACCCGGGACTTTTATGCGCTTGATCTGGATTTTTATCAGGGGTTTTCACGTCTGGCAGTTATTCGAGACCCTGCAGAACGAATTTTATCGGCTTATAGCAACCGGGTTGAACATCTGGGGGAACTTTCAGAAGAAAATATCGATATGGATATGGCCAGAGCGCTGAACCTGGAGCCAGACCCGCCACGCCACCTTTTTTTCAAGAATATAGAAAAGTATCGGCTTTTGTCAGATTCGGTCCGTCATCATACAGATCCGTTCACCCGGTATCTGGGGCATGATCTGAATTATTATACCGATGTTTATAAAATGGATCAGCTAGGACAACTGGCCGAACAGATTTCGGGGCTGTTTGGCAGGGAAATAACCATTGATCATTATAATGAAGGTTCGCGGCGGGCAGCGTTTAGGTGGCTCGGGGTTAAAGCACGCAAAAATCTGCTAACCTATTGTGCCGGAGATTATGCGCTGCTGGCAAGATATTTTTCACCACCCAAGGCATAAAAGCCCGAAAATAATCTTGCCGGTCATGTGCTTTATTGTAATTGCTTCAATCGTGCCGGTGCAATATAGGTGCGATGCGCAAGTATCAGGGGGTCCATATGCTAGGCATTCAAATTTTTCTTCATAGCCTGCGACAGGTTACCGGCAATATCGGCATGGCGGTGCGGGTAAGCGGGTGGTTTGTGCTATTGGTTGTAATCGGAATCACCGGTATTTTTTCCATGGTATTTTCCAACCCGACCCAGCCATCGTTTGACGGGATGGCAACATTGCTGGTGTTTGGGCTTCTAATATTCTTTATTTGGGGCGGATCGCTGATAGCGGTGGTCTGGCATCGCTATATTTTGCTGGAAGAAGTGCCGCAGGGCGCAATCCCTTATCGCAGCGGCCTGAATATCTGGACCTATTTTTGGTATACCTTTGGCATTGCCATTATAATGATTGTAGTAGCAACAATTTTATCCGTGATGCTTGCCATGCTTATTTTCCCGGATACAGTGCTGAAAAGCGCTATTCTTTCCATTATTGTCGGCTCTGTTGTGGTGGTTTTATTTTATCGGCTGGCGCTGATATTGCCAGCGGTGGCGATAGATAGCACACTTTCGCTGTGGGATGCGATGCAGGCAACCCGATCGGCTTTGGGGCCGATTCTGGTGTTGGCGGTTGTGGTGGTTGTTTTTAATACGGTCCTAAGCGAGATCGCCGGTTTTTTGTTTAATGGCGATCAGGCCAATACAATGTTGCGTGTTGTAAATGACCAGGTTGTTTATACAGAAATAACTGCGTCGAGTATTATGTATTTTATTGCAGCCGGCGCAATCCAGTGGTTTTCGCTGATGCTGAGCGTCAGTATCCTTTCAACCCTTTATGGGTATTTCATTGAAAAACGCGGTTTGGGCTAGCGCCGCTTTTGCACCAAAGGATGGGTTATGAACAGCAGTGATCTTGCAGCATTTAAGCTGGGTGCTGAACGCGCTGCACAGCAATTGCGCAGCCTGTTTCCCGCCACGCCCTTGCAGCGCAATGATTTTTTGTCCGTGCGGTATGGCGCCGATATCTACCTGAAACGCGAAGATCTGACGCCGGTGCGCAGCTATAAGATCCGTGGTGCATTTAACGCCATTGTTCAGGCGATCAATGCTGGCAGCAAAGGCCCGTTTGTCTGCGCATCAGCGGGAAATCATGCGCAGGGCGTGGCCTTTGTGTGCAAACATTTTAACGTGCGCGGTGTGATTTTTATGCCGGTCACCACACCGCAGCAAAAAGTATTCAAAACCCGCAGTTTTGGCGCCGGAAATGTCGATATCCGGCTGGAGGGCGATTATTTTGATGACACGTTAAAGGCCGCACAGGAATATTGCGCCAGCGAGGGCGCAGTGTTTTTGCCGCCCTTTGACGATGATGATGTGATCACCGGCCAAGCCTCGGTTGCCGCTGAATTCATGGCGCAATTGCCAAAGGATGTGCAGCCCGACATGGTGGTCATGCCGGTTGGCGGCGGCGGGTTATCGGCGGGGCTAACCCGTTATCTTGATGGGCAGGATATTGCGTTTCGCTTTGTCGAACCAATGGGCGCGCCTAGCTTGCAAAAATCACTTGAGGCCGGTGAATTGGTCACCTTGCCAAAAGTTGACAGTTTTGTGGATGGGGCGGCGGTGGCGCGTATCGGCGTGAAAAATTTCGCAGCCCTTAAAGGTTTTTCGGTCAAGAGTTGCATCACCATCCCCGAGGGGCGGCTTTGCACCACCATGATAGAAATGCTGAACATTGAGGGCGTGGTGCTGGAACCGGCAGGGGCTTTGGCGATTGATGCGCTTAAGGATATTTCACAGGTGGATATTGCCGGTAAATCGGTTGTGGTGATCGTTTCTGGCGGTAATTTTGATTTTGAGCGCCTGCCCGATGTCAAAGAACGTGCTTTGCGGTTTGAGGGTTTGAAAAAGTATTTCATCCTGCGCATGCCCCAACGCCCCGGTGCGCTAAAAGACTTTTTGAACCTGCTTGGCCCGCAAGATGACATCACGCGGTTTGAATATCTGAAAAAATCGGCCCGCAATTTTGGCTCGGTGCTGATCGGCATTGAAACCCGCGAACCGGGCGGGTTTGACCGGCTGTTTGCCCGCATTACCGAGGCCGGATTTAGCTATGAGGATATCACCGATAATGACACGCTCGCCAATTTTATCATCTAGGGGGCATTTATGCTGAATACGGTTGTGGCGGGTGAAGCCAATGGCAAACCGCCATTATTGATTGTGCACGGGCTGTTCGGGTCGGCCCGCAACTGGGGTGTGTTGCAAAAACGGCTGGCGGTTGACCGGCAGGTATTGGCGGTTGATCTGCGCAATCACGGCGATAGCTTTCATGATGATGATAACAGTTACGGTGCATTGGCCGATGATTTGGGGCAGGTAATAAAGGCCCATGGCGGTATTGCCGATGTTTTGGGCCACTCGATGGGGGGCAAGGCAGCGATGGTGCTGGCATTAACAAAGCCTGAACTGGTGCAGCATTTGTTGGTCGCGGATATAGCGCCAGTGGCTTATGGCCATTCGCAAATGCATAATCTTGAAGCCATGCAATCGGTTGATCTTTCGGGGGTAACACGCCGCGCCGAAGTTGATGTGCAACTGCAAGAAA
>JALSGU010000070.1 GCA_026982575.1 Paracoccaceae bacterium
GGCCATGAAACCGGACAGGAAATTGGCGATGACATTCTGCCTTTTGATGATGTCGAACAGGCAAGCATTTCGGTCGAAGCACTGGAAGCAGCCTTATGAGCCTTTGGACCAGAGACGAAGCCGTAGGTGCCACGGGCGGCACCTGCACCAAAAACTGGAACGCAAGCGGTGTGTCTATTGACACGCGAACCCTGCAAAAGGGCGATATTTACGTAGCGCTTAGTGCTGCTCGCGATGGCCATGATTTTATCGGGGATGCATTTGAAAAAGGTGCTGCGGCTGCGTTGGTTTCAAAAATTCCGGCAGGGCTGGAACATCTGCCGCTTTTGCTGGTGCCCGATGTTCTGGAAGGGCTGGTGGCGCTGGGCATTGCGGCGCGGGCGCGTTGCAGTGCAAAAGTTGTCGCCATCACAGGATCGGTTGGCAAAACCGGCAGCAAAGAAATGCTGCGCTATGCGCTGAACGGGCAGGCCAAGCTGCATGTGGCCGAGAAAAGCTATAATAATCATGAGGGCGTGCCGCTGACTTTGGCGCGCATGCCGGCAGATACTGAAATCGCCATCATCGAAATCGGCATGAATCATCCCGGTGAAATCGCACCGCTGGCAAAAATGGCGCGGCCCCATGTGGCGATGATCACCACCGTGGCGGCCGTGCATCTGGAAGCATTTGATTCCGTGCGCGATATTGCCCGCGAAAAAGCCAGCATTTTTGACGGGCTGGAACCGGATGGCATTGCGGTGTTAAATGCTGACCTGCCGGATTTTGATATTCTGAAAGCCGCCGCGGGCAGAAACGTGGTAACTTTTGGCAAATCGGCTGATTTTTCGCTTATGAATATTGAGCCAACCCGCGATGTGACCGTGGTGCAAGCCCAACATAACGGTCAGGGTTTTATATTCAAGCTTAACACATCCGGCGCGCATCTGGCGATGAATGCGCTGGCAGTGCTGACAATTGTCGATGCGCTTGGCGCTGATCTTGCCCGTGCAATTCTGGGGTTGATGGACTGGCAACCACCCGCGGGGCGCGGCGCGTCTTGTCGGGTTTTGCTGGGGCCGGCGGGGATGGATGGCGGGTTTGAATTGATTAATGAAAGCTATAACGCCAATCCGGCCTCGGTTAAGGCGGCGCTGGCGGTTCTGGCAGGGGCATCGGGGCGCAAGGTTGCGATTTTGGGGGATATGCTGGAGCTGGGTGCCACCAGTGTTGATCTGCACAAAGACATTGCCAAGGCCAAAAGCATTGAAAACATTGATGTATTTCATTGCGTTGGCCCATATATGGCGGAATTCCACGCGATGCTGCCTTTTGAAAAACGTGGCTTGAAGGCCCGTGATTCTACCGAAATGCTGGCACTTGTTGCACGTCAGATCAAATCCGGTGATGTGGTTATGGTCAAGGGATCCTTGGGCACGAAAATGGCAATACTGGTTGACGCGCTCAAAAATTTGGGCGAAGCCACACTCTTAGCGCAAACTACAGGAAAGTCGTAATGCTTTACTATTTATCAGAGCTGTCAGGCCATGGCGACTTCTTCAACCTGTTTCGATATATTACCTTTCGGTCGGGGGGGGCATTTTTTACCGCTTTGATATTCGGGTTTATTTTTGGCCAACCGCTGATTAACCTGTTGAAAAACAAACAAGGCAAAGGTCAGCCGATCCGTGAAGACGGGCCGCAAAGCCATATTCTGGCCAAAGCAGGCACGCCCACCATGGGCGGGGTTTTGATATTGGGTGCCATACTGGTTTCCACGCTTTTATGGGCGCGTATTGATAACGGCTATGTGTGGATGGTGCTTTTTGTTACCTATAGCTTTGGCGCTATCGGGTTCTGGGATGACTGGCTGAAAGTTAAAAAGCAAAACACCAAAGGGGTGTCGGGCAAAATCCGGCTCGGGCTTGGCTTTGTGATTGCGGCGATTGCCGGTGTCTGGGCAATGTGGCTGCAAGATGACAGCCTGTCCGGTTATCTTGCTTTTCCGATATTCAAAGACGCCTTGCTTTATCTGGGTATATTCTTTGTGCCTTTTGCAATGATCGTGATTGTGGGTTCGGCCAATGCGGTTAATTTTACCGATGGCCTGGACGGGCTGGCGATTATGCCGGTAATGGTTGCGGCGGGGTCTTTTGGCATTATCGCCTATCTGGTGGGGCGCACCGATTTTACCGAATATCTGGAACTGCACTATGTTGCCGGCACCGGAGAATTGACAATTTTTGTGGCGGCCCTGATGGGCGGAGGCTTGGGCTTTTTGTGGTATAATGCGCCACCAGCGGCTGTATTCATGGGCGATACCGGTTCATTGGCGCTGGGTGGCGCGCTGGGGGCCATTGCTGTTGCAACCAAACATGAAATCGTGCTGGCCATCATTGGCGGCTTGTTTGTGGTGGAATTGTTAAGCGTGGTTATTCAGGTGCTATATTATAAAAAAACCGGCAAGCGGGTGTTTTTGATGGCGCCTATCCATCATCATTTTGAAAAACGCGGCTGGGGGGAATCCCAGATCGTGATCCGGTTCTGGATTATTTCGATTATTCTGGCGCTGGTCGGGCTGGCAACGTTGAAAATCCGATGATCCCTGTAACCGGATATAAAGACCAGCGGGTCGGTGTTTTAGGGTTGGGGCGTTCCGGCCTTGCCACAGCGCAGGCATTGCAGGCGGGTGGTGCCATTCCGGTTTGCTGGGATGATAACGAGGCTGCGCGGAATAATGCTTCGGGTTTTGAAATTGCGGATCTGACGCGGGATAAAAATTGGGAAGGCATTACAACGCTGATTGTTTCGCCCGGTATTCCGCATCTGTTTCCAGCGCCGCATCCGGTGGTAAATCTGGCATGGCAAAAAGGTGTGGTGGTCGATAATGACATCAGCCTGTTTTTCCAGTCGTTTGCCCAGCCGGAATGGTCGATGTTTGATCATCAGCCCAAAATTGTCTGTATCACCGGATCTAACGGAAAATCCACCACTGCTGCATTGGTTGCCCATATTTTACAATCGGCCAACCGGCCCGTGCAACTGGGTGGGAATTTCGGCACTGGTGCGCTTGGTCTTGACCCGATGATTGATAATGAAGTGGTTATTCTGGAATTGTCATCCTATCAGCTGGAACTGGCGCGGATTTTATCGCCGGATATTGCGGTTTTTCTTAACCTGTCGCCCGATCATCTGGACCGGCACGCAGGTTTTGGCGGATATTTTGCTGCCAAGGCGCGGTTGTTTACAACCACCGCACCGGACAGGGCGGTGATTGGCATGGACCAGCCCGAAGGATGTTATCTGGAAAACCGGTTGTGCCAATCGGGAACACCGGTGATCCAGATTGCCAACCGTAAATTAACCGGTGATGGCTGGCATGTTTTTACCCGCAAAGGGTTTCTGGCCGAATGGCGCAAAGGCCGTCAGCTTGCCTCGGTTGATTTGCGCGAAATACAAGGTTTGCCCGGCAGTCATAACCGCCAGAATGCCTGTGCGGCTTATGCGGTATGCCGCAGTCTTGGGCTGGCGCCAAAGGTTATTGAAGCAGGCCTTCAAAGCTATGAGGGCTTAAGGCACCGGTGTCAGAAAATAGCCGATATCAACGGGGTCAGCTTTGTAAATGACAGCAAGGCCACCAACGCGGATTCTGTCGGGAAATCTTTGATGGCATTTGAAAATATCCTCTGGATTGCCGGGGGGCAAAAAAAGGCAGGCGGAATTGAGGAGCTGGCACCTTTATTTGACCGTGTAACCAAGGCTTATTTGATCGGAGAAGCAGCCGGGGATTTTTCGGAAACTTTGGGCGCAACCCCGCACGAAATTTGCAAAACACTGGAAGCTGCGGTCAGGGCCGCCAAACGCGATGCCCAAAAAGGAGATACAGTGCTGTTGGCACCTGCTTGCGCCAGTTTTGACCAGTTTGACAGCTTCGAAGCCCGTGGTACAGTGTTTGAGGAACTCGTATTCAAGGGCTGATAAGCCGATGCTGCCGATTTATGTAATCAGTTTGCCGGATTCCGGCGCAAGACAAAAAGGCATTAAAGCCCAGGCCGAAATTCTGGGTCTGGAATTAATGTTTTTCAATGCAGTTGACGGGCGCAACGGCTTTTCACAAGCTCAAGAACAATGCCTCGACCGAAATAAAGCAAAGCAAAGGCACAACCGGTTTTTATCGGATACAGAGCTGGCATGTGCGATGTCCCATGCATTGCTGTGCAAAAAGATTGCTGAATCCGATCATCGTGACGGCGCGATTATTCTTGAAGATGATGTTATGCTGTCTTTTGACTTTGCTGAAATTCTGGCAAATCAAGTGTTTGAGCATAGCCAAGAGAATTTAATCATTTTCTATCATAGTAATTGTTTTGTCTATCCCTGGTCGGCTGCCGGGGCTTTCAAGCATTACCTGCTTTGTAAGCCTGTCCGGGCGCCCTATAGCACGATGGGATATTATGTTTCCCGAAAGGGCGCGGCAGAAATTTATAAAAATTCCTGGCCCATAAGCGGTATTGCCGATTGGGGGTTCGATATTCGGAAAATAGGTGCAAAAATATTTATGCCGCGATTGCTAGGTGCTGCCGATATTGCGGTTTTGCCATCTACTATTGCTAGAAAAAACAATAGAATAAAGGCTTTACGGTTTAGGTTGCTGCTAAATCTGCCATGGATATCCTATAAATTTCGCCGTATTTTTGCTGTAAAAATCTCCTGAAACTTATATTTTTGACGATTAAACAAAGCATTTTTTCCGAGGTTGCTTGAAAAGCTGGCATTTTAATTCGTGATTCGCTAGAATGGCAAGATAACCGGAAGATCTGAAAACAGGCGCAATCCGGATAGGCAGTAAACAAAAGGATAAGCAGGCTCCATGACAGAAATGGTATTTGGCGCGGTTGCGGTCAAATCTGCTGAACCGGCGATTTCGCGCTGGTGGCGGACCGTAGATCGCTGGGTGTTGGCAGCGATTATAACTTTATTTGTGATTGGTCTGTTTCTGGGCATGGCCGCTTCGCCGCCCTTGGCGGCAAAACACGGGTTTGGCACATTTTATTTTGTTGGCAGGCAGGCATTTTTCGGCCTTTTGGCGCTAGGGGTCATGATCTTTGTATCTATTCAGGAACCGCAGCGGGTTAAGCGCTGGGCAATTATCTGTTTTCTACTTTCCTTTATTGCGCTGATCCTGTTGCCGGTATTTGGCACAAATTTTGGCAAAGGCGCGATGCGCTGGTATTCGCTGGGCTTTGTTGCCGTGCAACCCTCTGAATTTATCAAACCGGTTTTCGTAGTGTTAATTGCCTGGCTGATGTCGGCCAGCAATGATATTTCCGGCCCGCCCGGCAAAACGCTTTCGTTCGGGTTGACGGTTTTGGTGGTTGCCATTCTGGTTTTGCAGCCTGATTTCGGGCAGGCGGTTTTAATTCTGTTCAGCTGGGCCTTGATGTTTTTTATTGCAGGCGCGCCCAAAACCCTGATGATTGTTGTTGGCGCGATGACCAGCCTG
This sequence comes from Paracoccaceae bacterium, assembly GCA_026982575.1. Lineage (GTDB taxonomy): Bacteria > Pseudomonadota > Alphaproteobacteria > Rhodobacterales > Rhodobacteraceae > UBA3077. Next base: position 5,483 of record JALSGU010000070.1, read on the forward strand.
GCAGGCATGGCCGCCTATAGTTTTTCACCGCATTTTGCCAGCCGCATCAACGGGTTTTTATCCGGTGAGATAGACCCCACGACCCAGATCGGTTTTGCCACCGAGGCCATTCAGGAAGGTGGATTTTTCGGGGTTGGTATCGGGCAGGGCACCATTAAATGGTCGCTTCCGGATGCGCATACCGATTTTATCATTGCCGTCGCCGCTGAGGAATTCGGTCTGGTGCTGACCCTTGCCATTGTTGCATTGTTTATGTTTATCACCATGCGATCCTTGATGTTGCTGCGGCGCGAGCGTGACCCGTTTACGCGGCTTGCCGGTGTTGGTCTTGCGGTTTTGCTGGGCATGCAGGCCTTGATCAATCTTGGTGTTGCGGTGCGGCTGGTGCCAACCAAAGGCATGACCTTGCCGTTTATCAGCTATGGTGGTTCGTCATTATTGGCGATCGGGGTGCTGTTTGGCATGTTGTTGGCAATGACACGCCAGCGGCCCCAGAATGAAATGATGGATATTCTGGGTCGAGGGAAATGACCGCGCCGCTCTTGGTTATTGCGGCGGGTGGCACGGGCGGGCATATGTTTCCGGCGCAAGCTTTGGCCGAGGAAATGCTGGCCAAAGGCTGGCGGGTAAAACTTTCAACCGACGATCGCGGCGCGCGGTATTCGAACGGCTTTCCAGGTGCGGTAACCCGCGAGGTCGTGCGATCCGCCACCACAACCCGCGGGGGCAGGTTGGCAAAATTGCTGGTGATCCCGAAAATTGCATCCGGTATATTTTCGGCGTGGCGTTCCATGCGGCGTGACCGGCCATCGGTGGTCGTTGGGTTTGGCGGCTATCCGGCCATTCCGGCCATGTCGGCGGCATGGCTGTTGCGATTGCCGCGCATGATCCACGAACAAAACGGCGTGCTGGGGCGCGTGAACAATGTGTTTGTCAAACGGGTTGATCTGGTGGCCTGTTCGGTATGGCCCACCGATTTGCCCGATGGGGTCGAGGCAATTCACACCGGCAACCCTGTGCGCAGCTCGGTGTTGGAAAAGGCCGGTGCCAAATACCCCCCCCCGGGGGATTATCAGATGCAATTGCTGGTGATGGGCGGATCGCAAGGTGCCAGTATTTTATCAAATATTGTTCCGGCGGCATTGGCGAATTTGCCCGCCGCATTATTGGCGCGCATTCATGTCTCGCATCAGGCCCGCGATGCGGATCATGATATGGCCGTGGCTGCTTATGAAAAGCTGGGCGTTGCGGCCACGGTAAAACCGTTTTTTGACGATGTGCCAGAACGTATGGAAAAGGCACAGCTGGTTGTCAGCCGCGCGGGGGCGTCCTCGATTGCCGATATTACCGTGATTGGCCGGCCCTCTATTCTTATTCCGCTGGCGATTGCGGTGCGCGATGAACAAACCGCCAATGCGGCGGGGCTGGCGCAAGTTGGCGGTGCGATTATCATTCAGGAACGGGACTTGACCGCCAAGGGCCTGGCGGCGCATATCGGGGCGATTTTATCAGACCCTGACAAGGCGCAAGCCATGGCCGATGCGGCCCTGTCGCTGGGCAAACCTGATGCCACCCAGAAACTGTCAGCGCTGGTTGATGCATTAAATGAGCGAGGCCCGAAATGAACAGCCAAACCAGATTACCCCATGATATCGGCCCGATCCATTTTGTCGGTATTGGCGGTATTGGCATGTCGGGCATTGCCGAAGTGCTGCTGACCCATGGCTATACGGTGCAAGGCTCTGATCTCAAATCCGGCAAAATAACCGATCGGCTGGCGCGCAAGGGCGCAAAAATATTTGTGGGCCAAAAACCTGAAAATCTGGATGGCGCAGCGGTGATTGTGATTTCCAGCGCCATTAAACCCGGCAATGCCGAGCTGGACGCGGCGCGCGCACGCGGGTTGCCTGTGGTGCGACGTGCGGAAATGCTGGCTGAACTGATGCGGCTTAAATCCAATGTGGCGGTGGCGGGCACCCATGGCAAAACCACCACAACATCCATGGTGGCGGCATTGCTGGATGGCGGCGGCATGGACCCGACCGTGATCAATGGCGGCATTATCCATGCCTATGATTCAAATGCGCGTATGGGCACCGGCGACTGGATGGTCGTAGAGGCCGATGAAAGCGACGGCACTTTTAACAAGCTGCCGGCCACACTTGCCATTATCACCAATATCGACCCCGAACATATGGATCATTACGGCAGTTTTGATGCGCTGCGCGAGGCGTTTTATACCTTTGTTTCCAACATCCCGTTTTACGGGGCCGCGATTTGCTGCATCGACCACCCCGAGGTGCAATCGCTGGTCGGGCGTATTACCGACCGCCGCGTAATTACCTATGGGTTCAGCCCGCAAGCAGATGTGCGCTGTGAAAACCTGCGCTATGAAAATGGCGCCGCGTTTTTTGATGTGGTGCTGAAAGACCGCCGCATTGGCGGGCTGACCTTGCCGATGCCCGGTGATCATAATATTTCAAACGCGCTGGCGGCAATTGCCACGGCTTTGCATCTGGGGGTTAATGCCAGCGAAATCCGGACAAGCCTTGCCGGATTTTCCGGTGTAAATCGCCGGTTCACCCGTGTTGGCGTAATTGACGGGGTTACCATCATTGATGATTACGCCCATCATCCGGTTGAAATTGCGGCAGTGCTAAAAGCAGCGCGCCAATCGATTGCGGGCAAGGTTATTGCCATTCACCAGCCGCACCGTTTTTCGCGGCTGCATGATTTGTTCGAGGATTTCTGTTCCTGTTTCAACGATGCAGACCACGTAGCCATCGCGCCGGTTTTTACCGCTGGTGAGCACCATATCGAGGGCGCGGACCACATCGCCTTGGCAGCAGGGCTTTTGCGCCACGGCCATAAATCGGCGATTGCAATCAGCAGCGAAACCGAAATTGCGGCATTTATCAAAGATACCGCAAAATCCGGCGATATGGTGGTGTTCATGGGGGCAGGGACCATCACAAACTGGGCCTATGATTTGCAAAAGGCATCGGAGTGAGCGGATTTATTCTGGCATGTATATGGGCGATTTCCGCCAATGTGATTGCCATGGTTCACGATGCGCCCAAATATCGTATCCACTGGGTTTTGGCCCGCATTCTGGTGCTGTGCCTGCCATTTGTGATCTGGCGTGTCGGGGTTGATCATGGCGCGGGCTGGATGCTGGCAGCGCTTGGCGTTGCAATATTCCAGCTGCGGCTTATGCTGAATCACATGGGCAAACAGGCAATTGCAAAGCTAAAGGAAATTTTATGACCGCGTTATTGGCAGTGGCGATATGGGCGCTTGCGGCCAATATGGTGGCGATGTTGCCCCATAACCGGCTGCATTTTACGCTCGGGTTTGTGTTGCTGTTATGCTTTCCGGTTGTGCTTTGGGCAATTGGTCAAGCCTTTGGTGGCTGGGCGGTGTTTGCAATTTTACTGGTGGGCATATCGCTTTACCGCTTGCCGCTGGCGCATTTATTTAAATACCTGACAGGGCGGCTAGAGCCAAAAAAATGAACCTTGAAAATTTACCAAAAACTGCGGGAAAACTAACCGAAAACCGCCCGATGGACAGTCTTAGCTGGCTAAAAACCGGCGGTCCCGCCGAGCTGCTGTTCCAGCCCGCCCATATGGCTGATCTGGCAGATTTTCTAAAAGCCTTGCCCGCAGAAATTCCGGTGCTGCCAATTGGCGTTTGCTCAAACCTTATCATCCGTGATGGCGGTATTAACGGCGTGGTCATCCGGCTGGGGCGCGAATTTAACGGGTTTGAACAAATGGCCAATGGCAATATCCGTGTTGGCGCGTCCTTGCTGGGTGCGCATGCGGCGCGCAAGGCTGCTGATCTGGGCGTTGATTTGGCGTTTTTGCGCACCATCCCCGGGTCAATCGGCGGTGCCATCAAAATGAATGCGGGCTGTTATGGCGATTATCTGGCGGATGTTTTTGTCTCGGCCACCGCCGTTACACGGGCCGGAAACATCATTACCCTGCGCCCTGATGATATGGGGTTTGAATATCGCCATTCCAGTCTGGCGGATGATACGGTTATTACCCAATGCGTGTTGCGCGGCCCTGCCGGCAAGCCAGCCGATATCCATGCGAAAATGGAAAAAGCCCTGAAAAACCGCAGCGATACCCAGCCGGTTAAGGACCGTTCCTGCGGGTCTACGTTTCGTAACCCTGCCGGTTTTTCATCAACGGGCCGCGCCGATGATGTGCATGATCTGAAGGCATGGAAAGTCATTGATGATGCCGGTTTACGCGGTAAAATGCTGGGCGGGGCGCAGATGTCAGCCATGCATCCGAATTTTTTGGTGAATACCGGCAATGCCACTTCTAAGGATCTGGAGGATCTGGGCGAATTGGTGCGAAAAAAGGTCTATGAAAATTCTGGGATTCAGTTAGAATGGGAAATCAGGCGCGTGGGCAAATATTAAGCCTTCGCAAAACGGCACCCAACAAGCATTAAGCACGGGGCCGAAATTTTGAGGCGGTCGTATGTCGAGCAGGACAGCAAACCGCATCGCAGTGTTAAAAGGTGGCCCATCAGCGGAACGTGACGTTTCGCTTGATTCAGGGGCGGCTTGCGCGCAGGCGTTGCGGGAATTTGGATATGAAGTGGTGGAAATCGACGCGGATGTCGATCTTGCCACGCGTTTGCTTGTTGAAAAGCCCGATGTTGTTTTTAACGCGCTGCATGGTCGCTGGGGCGAAGATGGCTGTGTGCAGGGCCTGCTTGAATGGCTCAAAATCCCATACACCCATTCCGGTGTGCTGGCATCAGCGCTGGCCATGGACAAGGCGCGCAGCAAAGAAGCGTATCGCGCCGCGGGCCTGCCGGTGGTTGCCAGTTTGCTGACCAGCGCTGTTAACGCAAAAACCAGCCACCCGATGCAACCGCCTTATGTGGTAAAGCCCAATAACGAGGGATCGTCGGTCGGGATTTATATTGTTGATAAAAACGCCAACGGCCCTGCCAGGCTGGCGGATGATATGCCAACAACCGTGATGGTAGAGGAATTTATCCCGGGTCGAGAGCTTTCAACAGCGGTGTTGGGAGATCGCGCCTTGGGTGTGACCGATATACTAACCGAGGGTTGGTATGATTATCACGCCAAATATAGGCTTGGCGGTTCCACCCATATTGTACCTGCCGATATTCCGGCGGATGTTTTTGCTGCATGTCTTGATTATGCCAAGCGCGCCCATGACGCGCTGGGGTGCAAAGGCCTGTCGCGGACTGATTTTCGCTGGGATGAAACCCGTGGTTTGGATGGCTTGTTTTTGCTGGAAACCAACACCCAGCCCGGCATGACAGCAACATCGCTGGCCCCCGAACAAGCCAGCCATTGCGGTATGGATTTTCCAGCACTTTGTAATTGGTTGATAGAGGACGCATCATGTCAACGTTAGTTGCGACACGTAAAAGCACTCAAGTTGTGGCGCTGTCCGCCCCGCGCCGTGATCCGGCGCCCAGCAAAATGAAATATCGTTTGCAGCGGCTTTGGTTGCGCAAATATGTTCGGCCGGTTGTGCAAATCTGGCTACCGGTTTTGGGGATTGCCCTGTTTGTGTGGCTTTTGGGTTCTAACGATGCGCTACGCGGTGCGGTTCAGCAAAAAATCGATGATGTTCGTGCAAGTGTTGCGGCGCGCCCCGAGCTAACCATTGAATCGATCGATATTCCGGTTGGCTCGGTTGATTTGGTGCGCCAGATTGACGGGGTTATTGATCTGGCTTTGCCCGTCAGCGCGCTGGATGTCGATCTGGAGGCGGTGCGCCAAGTTGTTCAAAACCTGAGCGCGGTAAAATCCGCAATGGTGCATTTGTCAAATACTGGCCAACTGGTGATCACCATCGAGGAACGGATTCCAAAAATGGTTTGGCGCAATGGCAACCGCATTTTCTTGCTGGATGAAACCGGCATTCGGGTTGCCGAAGTGCCGCGCCGTGCGGTGCGGTTCGATTTGCCATTGGTGATTGGCGGCGGTGCGGATATGGCAATTGACGAAGCGCAAGCCCTGTTTGATATGGCCGCCCCGCTGGAAGAACGCATCCGGGCGCTTGTGCGTGTTGGCGAGCGCCGCTGGGATGTGGTTCTGGATGGCGATCAGGTGGTCAAGCTGCCCGAATTTGGGGCAGAAGACGCATTGCGCCGGATAGTTGATATGCAAAACACCCAACAAATTATGGACTGGAACCTGTCAATTATTGACATGCGAGACCCTAACCGCCCGCTTATCCGACTTAACGATGACGCATTGGAAGCATTGCGCAAACAACGCAATTCCACCTATGGAGAACCCGTATGATTGATCTTTTTGAAACCCAGCGCGATATGCGACATCGCCGCGAAGCTGCCGTAAAACGGGGCACTGTTGCGGTGCTTGATATTGGTTCGTCAAAAATTGCCTGTCTGGTTTTGCAATTTGTGCCCGAAGCGGCCAATGACCGAACAGATATTACCATCCCGAGCATGGGCAGCTTTCGGGTTACCGGCGTGGCAACAACCCGTTCGCGCGGGGTCCAGTTTGGCGAAATCATCGATATGAACGAAACCGAACGCGCGGTACGCACCGTGGTTCAGGGTGCCCAGAAAATGGCGGATACACGGGTTGATCATGTAATTGTCAGCTTTGCCGGTGGTCGCCCGCGGTCTTATGGGCTTGACGGCATTGTCGATGTTGAACATGGCGAGGTTTCAGAGCGCGATATCGGCAATGTTCTTGCCAATTGTGATGTGCCTCCCTTTGGTCAGGATCGAAAAGCACTGCACGCGCTGCCGGTTAATTTCACGCTTGATCATAAAACGGGGCTAAATGACCCGAGAGGCCAGATCGGGGTAAAGCTGGCGGTGGATATGCATATGCTGACCGTGTCAGGGGTGCCTGTTGAAAACCTTCTGGAATGCCTGAGGCGCTGTGACCTGGAGGTCGCGGGCCTGTCGTTTTCGGGGTTTGTCAGCGGTGTTTCGGCTTTGATGGAAGACGAACAAAAACTGGGCGCCGCAGTTGTCGATTTTGGCGGCGGGTCCACCAGCATTGCGGTTTTTATTCGCAAACACATGATTTATGGCGATGCAGTGCGCATGGGCGGGGATCATATTACCAATGATATTTGTCAGGGATTGCGGGTTTCCACCGATGTGGCCGAACGTATTAAAACCCTGCATGGCGGGTTGTTGGCTACCAGCGCTGATGACCGGGATTTGATCGAGGTGCCAAACCCGATGGCCCAATGGGAAACCGACCGCCGCACGGTAACGCGCGCGGAATTAATCGGGGTAATGCGGCCGCGGGTCGAGGAAATTCTGGAAGAAGTGCGCGCACGGCTGGATGCTTCGGGGTTTGAACATCTGCCAACCCAGCGCATCGTTTTAACAGGCGGCAGCAGTCAAATCCCGGGTCTGGAAGACATGGCCAGCCGCATTCTTGGCCGTCAAACCCGCATTGGCAAACCGCTTCGGGTGCAAGGCTTGCCCCAAGCGGCCACTGGCCCTGCGTTTTCGGCGGCTGTGGGTTTGGCATTGCACGCCAGCCAGCCGCAAGATGAGTGCTGGGATTTTGAAGTGCCGTCAGACCGGTTGGGCACCCGACGCATTCGGCGCGCCATGCGCTGGTTTCGGGAAAATTGGTAAATAAAAGCGCAGAAATAGCAATAAGTTGCTTTTCTTGCGTGTGTATCGGTAAATATTAGCCTATATTGGGGTTATCCACATCATATTGTGGGTAATTCGCGATTAAATGGTGACCGAACGGTAATCATGAGTTACGATACCGAATCAGCAGGATATTAAAAAAAAGGCCCGAAAATGGGCAGAGCAGCAAATTTAACAGGCGGATAGCAAAATGGCTTTGAATCTTAGTATGCCCGAATCTACGGACCTTAAACCACGTATTACCGTGTTTGGTGTTGGCGGCGCAGGCGGCAATGCTGTCGATAATATGATCGACAAAAACCTTGATGGCGCGGAGTTTGTGGTTGCAAATACCGACGCGCAGGCGCTTAGCCAAGCCAAGGCACCGATGAAAATCCAGCTTGGTGAAAAGGTCACCGGCGGGCTGGGTGCCGGTGCGCGCCCCGAAATCGGGGCCTCGGCAGCGACCGAAAGTTATGAAGCGATTGTCGACCATCTGGCAGGCAGCCATATGTGTTTTATTACCGCCGGTATGGGCGGGGGCACTGGCACAGGTGCCGCGCCGATCATTGCCAAAACCGCGCGCGAATTGGGCGTTTTGACTGTGGGTGTGGTTACAAAACCGTTCCAGTTTGAAGGCGCGAAACGGATGCGCCAAGCCGAAGCCGGCGTTGAGGAATTGCAAAAGGTTGTCGATACCCTGATCATCATTCCCAACCAGAACCTGTTCAGGCTGGCCAATGAAAATACCACCGTTACCGATGCGTTCAGCCTTGCGGATGATGTGCTTTATCAAGGGGTTAAGGGCGTAACTGATTTGATGGTGCGACCCGGAATTATCAACCTTGATTTTGCCGATGTCTGTTCTGTGATGAATGAAATGGGCAAAGCCATGATGGGCACCGGTGAGGCATCGGGCGAAGATCGCGCCATTCAGGCCGCCGAAAAAGCCATCGCCAACCCGTTGCTGGACGAAATATCGCTTAAGGGCGCCAAAGGTGTGTTGATCAACATCACCGGTTCTCAGGACATGACCCTGTTTGAACTGGACGAGGCCGCAAACCGTATTCGCGACGAAGTCGACCCAGAGGCAAACATCATTGTTGGCTCTACGCTTGATCCGGAGATGGATGGTATCATTCGGGTTTCTGTGGTTGCCACCGGTATCGATGCGGTTGAAGGTGCAAAAGAAAAACCTGCACCGCGACGTATGCCGGAACCAATTGCCGCAACTCCGGCACCGGAACCCGTTGTCGAAATCGCGGCAGAGACACCCGAAATTGCGGCAGAGGCAGATAATTTTATCGACCAGCAAGTCGCGCAGGAAGAACTGCCAATTGCACAAGAGCCCGCGCCGGAAAAAGAAGTTTTGGCAATGGAAACCACATTACGGTTACGCGCTGCTGTAGCCAGTAAACCTCAGGAAGTTGAAGCACTTGAACCGGCCGAGGAAGAAAAGCAGGGCCGTTTCGCTATCAACAGTTTGATCCACCGCATGACGGGCGGCCATCAAAAAGAAGAAACACCGGCGCCGCGCGCCCAACCTACGTTGCGTGCTGCGCCCAGCGAAACCATGCCTGATCCCTATCAGGAAGAACAGGAACGTGTTGATATTCCTGCCTTTCTAAGACGTCAGGCTAACTAGGCTTTCTCCCACCTTTTGGGGCGCTTGCTGGTCAGGCGCCCTTTTTCTATTTATATATATTGTAGCAATCCGTCACAAAGCGTGAACTAATTTTTGCGCTTTGATGTTTAACGGCGTGCTGATCGGGACTATATGAAAGCCATCCGTTGGTTGATTGAGGTTTCCCGTGCAGCGCACTCTTGAAAATACAGTTGGTTTTGTTGGCATCGGGCTGCATTCCGGGCGCCCCGCACGAATGCTGTTGCAGCCCGCGACCCAAGGTTATGGCATTAAATTCCGGCGGACCGATATTAAAGACGTTGATAATTTTGTTTCCGCAACGTGGGATCAGGTTTGCAGCACAAAGCTTTCTTCAAATATCTGCAATTCTGCGGGGGTTACGGTTTCAACCATTGAACATATCATGGCGGCTTTAGCTGGCTGTGGCATCACCAATGCACTGATCGATATTGACGGCCCTGAAATTCCGATCATGGATGGCAGCAGCAAACCTTTTGTTGCTAAAATCCTGAAAACCGGGGTTGAATTGCAGGGAAACGGCTTTGTTTGGCAAATTCGCAAAACGGTTAGTGTTCGGGATGGTGCTGCATTTGCAGAACTTTCACCGCTGGACCATTGCGAAATCGGGATATCTATTTCTTTTGAAAACACAATTATCGGGGATCAATCCGCAACGCTGGATATGCGCGGCTCGGCATTTATTGACGAGCTGGCAAATTGCCGGACCTTTTGTCTGAGTTCGGAAATCGAAACCATGAAAAATGCGGGGCTGGCGCTTGGCGGATCATATGATAATGCTTTGGTCATTGATAAAGACCAATACCTTAACCCCGAAGGCCCGCGCCGGATTGACGAATGTGTGCGCCATAAAATTCTGGATGCAGTGGGGGATCTGGCCTTGGCTGGCGCGCCAATTCTTGGCCGGTATAAAGGGGTGCGATCAGGCCATCGCATGACGAATCTTTTGTTGCGCAAATTATTTGCAACCAAAGGCGCGGCGGTTAAAATTCCTGTGGATGCACGGATTATAAAGGTTTTGCCCAGCGTCGATGAGCGGGAATTCGACCTTCTGCGGGCCGGATAACGGTTTTATCACAAAATACCGTTTTTCCTTGGCAATATTTGTGATAGCAACGCTTAGGAATTGTCAAAGGGTTTGGGTATATGGTTCAGGTTCAGGTGTTGAAACGCGCATTGGTCGTTTCTGTGTTGCTTACCCTAGCGGCTTGCGGTCGCGGCGGTGGGCAGCTTTCTGTTGATGACGATACTTCGCCACAGCAAATACTTGCCATGGCGCAAGCAGAAATTGACCGCAAAGATTATAACGACGCGGCTGATTTATATTTAGAGATCGAACGGCTTTACCCCTATACGGTTGAGGCCGAATTCGCAGTGATCGAGGCTGCAAAAGCCTATCACGAGGCGGGAAATGCCATTCTAAGCCGCGCTGCTGCCAACCGGTATCTTGATTATTATCCGGCCAGCCAATACGCTGCGCTGGCGCAATATCTGGTGGCGCTGTCCTATTACGATAAAATTGTTGATATCCAGCGGGATCAGCAAAATACATTTCGTGCATTGCAAGAATTGCGCATCGTCATTGAACAATTTCCGGGCACCGAATATGCGGAGCTTGCCTTGCCAAAATTCACCACAGCGTTGAACCAGCTGGCTGGTAAGGAAATGGATGTTGGCCGGTACTATCTGAAACGGGGCCAGTTTTCGGCTGCTTTGGGCCGGTTCGGTGCAGTGGTCAATGAATATGGCGACACGCCACATTTACCAGAGGCATATCATCGGCTGGTAGAGGCATATCTTTCGCTGGGGCTGGTCAACGAGGCCGCAAGAAACGCCGCAATTCTGGCTGAACGGTTTCCTGAAACATCCTGGAATGCGGCCAGTCAATCGCTGATGAGCACGGGCCAGCAGGCAAATTCCGGCGGGGGTTTGTTCGGGCTGGTTTTTGACCGAAACTAGCGCGGGGTTTTATGCTCCTGCATCTTTCCATTCGCAATATTCTGCTGATTGAACAGGTTGATCTGGATTTCGGTCCGGGGCTGAATGTGCTGACGGGGGAAACCGGCGCAGGTAAATCAATTCTGCTTGATTCGCTGGGGTTTGTGCTGGGCTGGCGCGGGCGGGCCGAGCTGGTGCGCAGCGGTGCCGAATTCGGCGAGGTAATCGCGCAGTTTGACCTGTCAGACGACCATCCCGCGCTGGCGGTTCTTGAAAGTGCCGGTCTGGGTTTTGAGGGCGATTTGATTTTACGGCGCATCAACAACCCCGATGGCCGCAAGCGCGCTTTTTTGAATGACCGCCCGGTTTCGTCAGATGTGTTGCGCGCACTTTCCCAAACGCTTGTGGAAATCCATGGCCAACATGATGATCGCGGGTTGCTGGACCCGAAGGGCCATAAAAACCTGCTGGATGTATTTGCAGAAAACCAGTCGGCTTTGGCACAAACCGGAAAAACCTGCAGCATTTTGCGCCAAGCTCAAAGCGCCCTTGCAAACGCACAAAAACAACTGGAGCTAGACGCGGCTGACAAGGATTTTATGATCCATGCTTTGGCGGAGCTGGAGACACTTGCCCCTCGCATTGGTGAAGATACCGCATTGGATACTGAACGTCGGCGCATGCAATCTGCCGAACGTATTCGGGCAGACATCGAAAAAGGCCATCAACTGCTGGGGTCTGCGGAAACCATGCTGCTGGACGGGCAGCGCTGGCTAGAGGATGTTTCGAGCGTTGCCGAGGGTGGTCTGGATAGCAGCATTGATGCATTATCCCGCGCCATGATCGAAATTACCGAGGCCCAACACGGAGTTGCTGCCGTTTTGCAGGGGCTGGAATTCAGCCCCTATGATCTTGAGCAGATCGAAGAGCGGCTGTTTGCCATTCGTGCAATGGCGCGAAAATACGAGGTTCAGGCCGATGAACTGCCAAATCTTTTGGCCGATTTCAGCGAAAAGCTGCGGCGGATCGATCTGGATACGGATCATCTTGCAGATCTGCAAAAATCGGTTGAAACCGCCAGCGAGGCTTATCAAATCGCTGCAGATACCCTGTCGGAACGCCGGCAGAAAGCTGCTAAAAAGCTTGATCGCGCCATGCAAGGGGAACTTGCACCGTTAAAAATGGATCGGGCACAGTTTACCACCAATGTTATAAAAGATGATACCGCAAAGCCAAGTCCCGACGGGTTTGACAGTGTATTTTTTACCGTGGCTACCAACCCCGGCGCACCTGCGGGGCCGATTGATAAAATTGCCTCGGGGGGGGAATTATCGCGATTTTTGCTGGCATTAAAAGTATGCCTGACCACCCGTTCGGATGGCTTGACCCTGATTTTTGATGAAATTGATCGCGGGGTAGGTGGCGCGACGGCTGACGCGGTCGGGCGGCGTTTGGCGGCGGTGGCAAAAGATACACAAACCCTTGTGGTTACGCATTCTCCGCAGGTGGCCGCAATGGGGGCCAGCCATTTTTTGGTGTCCAAATCGGTTAAGCTGGGGCAAACAACCACCAAGGTTATCGGGCTTAATGCAGCGCAGCGCCGCGATGAAATCGCGCGGATGCTGGCTGGTGACACGGTAACCGATGCGGCGCGTGCCGCGGCTGATGCATTGCTGGGTTAATTCATCGGGATCAATTTTCCGGGGTTCATGATGTTTTGCGGGTCCAGTACTCGTTTAATATCGCCCATAACCGACAAAGCATCGCCGTGCTCATCCGCCATATATTTCATTTTACCAACACCGATACCATGTTCTCCTGAAACGGTTCCGTTAAATTTCAGGGCACGCATCGCAAGGTTTTCGGTAAAAATTCTGGCGTTTGCCAGCTCGGATTTGTCGTCAGGATCAATACAGATCCCGCAATGGAAATTACCGTCTCCGACATGGCCGACAACCGTAAACGTAAGGCCCAGCCGGTCGCCCTCGGCTTTGGTTTCCAGAATTACCTCGGCGAGATGGGAAATCGGCACGCAAATATCGGTGTTTTGCACCACAGAACCGGGCCGCACGGCTTTTTGCGCGTAATAGGCATTATGGCGCATATCCCACAGTTTTTTGCGCTCTTCTGCATTAGCTGACCATTGGAATTCATCCCCGCCCATGTCTTTGACAATCTCGCCAAACTGGCTGGCCTGCTCGGCAACCGCACTGTCAGAGCCGTGGAATTCAACAAAAAGATGCGGAACTTCTGGCAGATCAGAGCCGTTATAGGCGTTAAACCCCCGCACCATGATATTGTCGATAAATTCGATACGCGCCATCGGAATGCCCATCTGGATAGTGGCAATCACAGTATCAACCGCGGATGAAATATCGGGGAAAGAACAGGTTGCGGCCGAAATTGCCTCGGGCTGGCCGTGTAATTTAACGGTTAGCTCGGTAATAATTCCCAATGTGCCTTCGGAGCCAACAAAAAGTTTTGTGAGGTCGTATCCGGTTGAGGATTTGCGCGCCCGTGATCCGGTGCGAATAATTTTTCCGTCAGCCATCACTACCTCTAGCGCCATGACATTTTCTTTCATGGTGCCATAACGCACCGCCGTGGTGCCCGATGCGCGCGTGGCTGCCATGCCGCCCAAAGATGCATCCGCGCCCGGGTCCACCGGGAAAAACAAGCCTGTTGCGCGCAATTCGGTATTAAGCTGTTTGCGCGTGACCCCCGGTTGCACCACCGCATCGAGGTCCTGGGGGTGGACGGCCAGCACCGCATTCATTTTCTGCATGTTCAGGGAAACACCGCCGCGAAACGCCAATTGGTGCCCCTCCAGCGAGGTGCCGGTGCCATAGGCGATGATCGGGCAGGCCTCAGCGGCACATATTTTGACAATCTGGGAAACCTCGTCGGTGTTTTGTGGATAGGCAACCGCATCGGGGGGGGTAACCGGAAAATAGGCCTCGTTTTGGCCATGCTGGTCAAGAATGGCTTGCGTGGTCACCAAACGATCCTGCAATAGGTTGCGTAATTTTATAATCGCTGTTTCAATAGCCATAGAACCCCCGTAATTCAGGGAAATTTAGGCCGGAACCGGCGGAATTGGAAGGCAATAATGCAGCAAACCCCCGATGGATATGACAGCCCGATTATCACAAAACCAAAAACCGTTCCAAAGGACTGGATTGATTATAACGGCCATATGAATGTTTCGTATTATTCGCTGGCCTTTGATCAGGCCATTGACGAAGTATTTGAAACCGTGCTGGGCATTGGCATCAGCCATACCAAAAAAATCGGGCAGGGCCCGTATGTTTTGCAAAACAACCTGCATTATCTTGACGAATTTCTGGAGGGTGCGGAATTCAGGGTGAATTTTCGGTTAATTGATTTTGACAGCAAAAAACTGCATGTTTTTCTGGAGATGACCAACACAAACGGCAAGGTCTGCGCAACCAGCGAACAATTATTAATGAATGTGGACTTGACCAAACGCCGTTCTGCGCCGTATCCCGAATGGGTCATGCAAAGGCTGGGAAATTTACAAGAATCCCATGGCCAACTATCAAAACCCGTTCAATTGGGTGCCGGTATCGGCATTCGGCGAAAAAGGTAATCCGTGTCAGAGCTAACCCGATTTATTAAACTTCAGGTATTGGTGTTTCGAAAAGAACTGCGTTTTGGCTGGCGGTTGATACGCGCCAAAGGCCCGAGCCAGCTGCAATTCTGGTTAATTGCGCTGATCATCGGGATCGTGGCGGGGTTTGTTGCGGTTGGCTTTCGGGTCGGGATCGACTTTTTGCAAGAAAATATTTACGGGGCCAGCGACAAAGCCCTGCATTCAAAATTGGCGGAATTACCCTGGATATGGGTGTTGAGCGTGCCAATTCTGGGCGGATTGGCGGTTGGTATTTTGCTGAAACTATTCACCAAAGACGGGCGTCTGGAATCTTTGGCCAATGTGATCGAAGGTGCAGCCCTTCGCGATGGCAGGGTCAATAAACGCAAAGGCATTCTGGCCACGGGCATTGCGCTGATTACCTTGTCTACCGGCGGATCAACCGGCCGCGAAGGGCCGGTGGTGCATTTTGGCGCGGTGGTTTCCAGCTGGGTTTCCAACCTGATCAGGGCCGATGGCATTACCGCACGAGACTTGATGGGCTGCGCGGCAGCCGCGGCGGTTTCGGCGTCTTTTAACGCGCCGATCGCGGGGACAATTTTTGCGCTGGAGGTGGTTTTGCGGCATTTTGCGGTACATGCATTTGCGCCGATTGTTATTGCCTCGGTCGCCGGAACTGTGGTGAGCCGGTGGCAGATGGGCAATGTAACAGAATTTGTGCTACCAGCGGCCAACCTGTCGTTTTATCAGGAATTGCCTGCTTTTTTGATGCTGGGATTGTTATGTGGTCTGGTGGCATATGTATTGATCAAGGCAATCTTTGTTGCCGAAGATCTGGGTGATATGCTGCAAAAAAATACCCGTATGCCCATTTGGTTGCGCCCTGCGGTCGCGGGCGCGCTGCTGGGGCTTATTGCCATCTGGTTTCCGCATATTATCGGGGTTGGCTATGAGACCACATCACGCGCATTGACCGGGCAAATGGGTTTTTGGCTAACAGTAAGCTTTGTTGTGGTCAAAGTAATTGCGGTGGCAATTACGTTTGCAGGGCGTATGGGGGGCGGTATTTTTTCGCCATCATTGATGATTGGCGCGCTAACCGGGCTTTCGTTCGGTTATGTGGCTACGGCGATTGCGCCGGGGGTTTCCGGTGTTGAAACGCTTTATGCCTTGGCGGGGATGGGTGCGGTGGCTGCGGCTGTATTGGGGGCGCCGATTTCAACCACATTGATTGTTTTTGAGCTGACCGGAGACTGGCAAGCCGGCATTGCCGTGATGGTTTCGGTATCTTTGGCATCGGCCTTGACCAGCCGATTGGTGGACCGATCTTTCTTTTTATCGGTGCTGGAGCGGCGCGGTGTGCATCTGGCAGACGGGCCTCAGGCATATTTGCTGGCGACCATATCAACGGGGCGGTTAATGCGGCTGGTAGGGGCAGAAAACGGCCCGTCAGATTTGCGCTGTCAGGATCTGATTGCGCAAGGGGTTTATCTGCAATCCGATGCCAGTCTTGAGCAGGCTTTGCCGATGTTTGATCGCGGCTCTTGCGAACTTATCCCGATTGTTGAAATTACCGATGGTGATCCGCATTTACTGGGCGCATTATATCATATTGATGCGCTAAAGGCCTATAATCGTGCCTTGGCCGAATGCGCCCGCGAGGAGCATTCCTGAAGGAAGCGGCGCGTTTGGCATTAAGCCTGTTGCAGCCACAGCCCCCGCGCCGCGCTATAATACAGCGCCTGTGTCAGACCATTTCAACCGTGGTTTTATGGATATCAAAAGCCAGCATGTTTTTGATGCGATTAACACCCTTATCCGGATTTTCATAAGACCATGCCGCGTTGGCAATGGTATTGCTTTTGCCAATAATGGAAAAATAGCTTGCCACACCTTTATAGGGGCAGGTGGTTTGCAGGTCGGTGTTATCCAGAAAATCCATGGCGATATCATTGCGCGGGAAATAGATTACTGCCGGATAATCCCCCTCAAGCAATTCTATTACATTGGAGGATTCCGCCAATATTGCCCCGCCAGCCCGAACCACCCATGTTCCCTGGTCGGGGGTTAGTGTAATTTTTGGTCCGGTCATGGTGTATTCCTTGTTTGAGTAGAAACACAGAATAAAATGCGCGCTCCGGAATTACAACGCGACCGGTTGGCACGCATTTTTCAACCAAGCCAGTGTTTTGCCGGCAAGCAAAGGACCGACCTTTTCCAATACGTGCTGATGGTACCGGTTAATCCAGCCCAGTTCGGTGGCATTTAACAGGCCCGGGTCGATCAGGCGGCGATCAATTGGCACCCATGTTATGGTTTCAAAGCCCAGCATTTCGCGATCTCCCGATGCGGGGATGTTTGGCGGCAAGACAATCAACAGGTTTTCAATGCGAATGCCCCATTGGTTTTCACGGTAATATCCCGGCTCGTTCGAAAGAATCATGTTGGCTAATACCGGCACATCGCTTTGGCTGGAAATGCGCGCCGGGCCTTCATGAACGCCAAGATAGGCCCCGACCCCGTGGCCGGTGCCATGGTCATAATCAAACCCTTGTTGCCACAGGGCCGCGCGGGCAAACCCGTCAATATCGCGCCCCGCCCGCCCTGCAGGCCAGCGCAGGGTTGAAATGGAAATCATGCCTTTCAGCACCAGCGTAAACATTTTTTGCATGTCACCGGTTGGCGCGCCGATGGGGATGGTTCGGGTAATATCGGTTGTGCCATCCAGATATTGACCGCCGCTATCCACCAATAACAGATCGGGGTTTTGAATGGTGCGATTGCCGGTTTCATCCACGCGGTAATGGCAAATCGCGCCATTGGGACCGCTGGCGCTGATGGTTTCAAAGGAAATATCCCTGAGTGCATTGGTGTTTTTGCGAAAACCTTCCAGTTTTTTTGCCACATCGATTTCAGAAATACCGCCCTGTGGCACAGTTTCATCCACCCATTGCAAGAACTTTACCATGGCCACGGCATCGCGCAGATGGGCGGCGCGCGCACCGGCCAGCTCGGTCCGGTTTTTTTGTGCTTTGGCCAGAATACAAGGGTCACTTTTCCAGACATATCCGGCTGTTCCGGTTTCATTCTTTTGGTCGGGATTATCCAGTTGATCGGAAACCCAGATCGGGGCGGTGGTGCGATCAAGGCCGGTTTTCCCGGTCAGGGATTTCAGAAAATCCGCCAGATCAAGGGGGCTATGCATACGGATTTTTGGGCCTAGATGGTCAATCAAACTCTGGTTGACCTTGGCGGGATCAACAAAAAGATCAAGCGAAGCATCCGGTTTCAGCACCGCAAAACAAAGCGCAACGGGGGTGTTTTCCACATCATTGCCGCGGATATTAAGCAACCATGCAATTGATTCCGGCAGGGTTAAAACAAAAGCATCCAGATTGTTTTCAATAAGGGTTTTGGCAATGTTGCTACGTTTTTTACTGCTGGAAAGCCCTGAGAATTCAGCCGGATGCGGGGTAATAACAGCTTGCGGGGGTCTGGGTTGATCTTGCCATATCTTGTCCACAAGGTTTTTTGAGCGATGCAGTTTTATCCCCGCCGGCTCCAGCGTTTTGGTCAGGGTTCTGATTTCGTCATAACTGTGCAACATCGGATCAAACGCAACCACGCCTCCATCGGGCAGGTTTTCAACCAACCAGTCTGCCACCGTGGTTTCGGGCCAGTGAACCGGGGTAAAAGCCGCCAGATCAATCTGGGTTTTGACCTGAATGCGATAGCGCCCGTCAATAAAAACACCGGCCTTGTGGTTCAGCACAGCGCAACTGCCTGCTGATCCGGTGAACCCTGTCAACCATGCAAGGCGTTCATCACAAGGGGCAACATTTTCGCCTTGGTGGGCATCGGCGCGGGGCACCAGAAACCCGTCAATATTTTGGGCCTTCATAACCTCTCGCAAGGCTTCAAGACGCGGCGCGCCGGTTTCTGGCGATGACGTAACGGTGAAGTTCTGGAACATTGTTTCGGTTTCTCACAACAGATTTATTTCAGGGCATTTGCACCTTTGCCGCAGTTTGCCTAAAACAAGGGAGAATGAAAACCGATTTCCGGCTGGGGTTTGAAAATGGCACGCATATTATCTTTTTTGTTTCTGCTGGCAGCGGGGGCAAGCGCATATTTTGACTGGCGCGCCACCCAAGGTTATTTATCGGATGAATTCGGCTTTGCGCCGATCGGGCAAATCTGGGCGCAAATCCATTTTGGCAGCCTGCAAGTGGTGCAGCCCGCGATTGAACGCTATTTGTCGCCTGATATCTGGGAATACGGGGTTTTACCGGTTTTGCTATGGCCCGCCGCGCCAGTGTTTTTTACGTTATCGGTTTTGTTCTGGGTCATACGCCGGCGCAAGCCCGAGCTAAAAGAACAGGCAAAACCATCTGAAACCAAGAAACATAGCGGGCCGGTTCGCCGCACACGCTAAGCCAAAGCCGAGCAAAGCGAGGCCACCGCCAAGGGCAGGCCGGTTATTTGCGAATGCAAATAGACCGGTGATTGCTGGCAGTATAGTGACCTAGCTGGCCAAACGCTGTTTTCGTTTGCGCGCGTCTGCTTCAAATAATGA
This sequence comes from Paracoccaceae bacterium, assembly GCA_026982575.1. Classification (GTDB taxonomy): domain Bacteria; phylum Pseudomonadota; class Alphaproteobacteria; order Rhodobacterales; family Rhodobacteraceae; genus UBA3077. The sequence goes on from JALSGU010000070.1 coordinate 24,911, forward strand.
TGCCAGCTGTTCGGTCATCGCGCCCGCCAGCTGTTCGACATCGGTAATGGTCACGGCCCGTTCGTAATATCGCGTCACATCATGGCCGATGCCGATGGCGATCAGCTCAACCATTTTACGGCTTTCGACCATGTCGATCACATCGCGCAGGTGTTTTTCCAGAAAGGATGCGGGGTTAACCGACAGCGTGCTGTCATCCACCGGCGCGCCATCGGATATTACCATCATGATTTTGCGCGCCTCGGAACGTCGCAACATGCGCCGATAGGCCCATTCCAGCGCCTCGCCATCAATGTTTTCTTTCAACAAGCCTTCTTTCATCATCAGGCCTAAATTGGGCCGCGCGCGCCGCCACGGGGTATCGGCTGATTTATAGATGATATGGCGAAGGTCATTCAGCCGCCCCGGCGTGGCAGGGCGTTCGGCCGCCAGCCATGCCTCGCGGGATTGACCGCCTTTCCATGCGCGGGTGGTAAAGCCCAGAATTTCGACCTTAACTTGGCAGCGCTCTAGCGTGCGGGCCAGAACATCAGCGCAGATCGCCGCGATGGAAATGGGCCGCC